>JALRDR010001122.1 GCA_023262145.1 Planctomycetaceae bacterium
CAGTACCGTAACCATGGAAATGCCGGCCGCCACTCGCCACGGATCACGCCACAGTCGGGAGCGGTAATACACCCCACCACGGACCAGTGTTCCCACAAGCAATGCCGCGAGGGCTGCCCACCATCCGAGATCACTGTTTACCCCCAGCAGAATCACCGGACCTGGAATGAAGTTGCTGGCCTGGCAGAATTCTGCCCGCATGCAGACAACAATCAGACAGGCCAGCACCTGCACGGAACGTCCCACGAGTCCCGATCTGTTGAGTCGATCTGTGCCAGCCATGATTCCCCTCGGCTTTTCACCCTGCTGCTGCAGACAACGGATCGCTCCGGTGCGCTCTGCGATCGGGCTGAATCCCTGCAGAGAAACGCGGCTGCAGGGCCTGCAGAGAATTCTGCGACGAGCAACCTGCAGCATACTGACAGACTCCCTGCCGCCACACTACACTCACTGTACTGCAGAGGACGATTTCCACTGCATCTGATTAGTCTGCTGACACTTCAGTTTCGCCGCAAAAGTTCGCATCATGTCTCAAGGCCTTTCACCAGTCTCCCTGATTGTCTGCACGCTGCTGCTGGTCGCTGGCACACAACCAGCCCTGCACGCACAGGAAACGTGGATGGCCGAACCCGTCAATTACCGTACCGCCGCCGCAGACAATCCGATCACACGCCTGCAGGAACAACTGCAACAGGATCGTACAGAGCTGGAATTTCATGCGGCATACGGTTTTCTGCCGTCACTGCTGCAGCAACTGCAGATTCCGATCGATTCCCAGACACTCGTCTTCTCCAGGACCAGCCTGCAGTTACGACGCATTTCCCCGGCAACACCGCGAGCAATCTACTTCAATGATGACATCTATGTGGGCTTTACGGTCGGCGGAGATGTTCTGGAAATCTCAGTGGCGGATCCCGGCCTTGGGGCCGTCTTCTATACGCTCTCCCAGCGCCAACAAGAGCCCATCTTTCAACGCACTGCCGATGAATGCATCGCCTGCCATAGCTCTTCTCGCACCGAGGGCGTGCCTGGTCACCTGATGCGGTCGTTGCAGACGGCTAATGATGGACAGCCGCTGTTTTCTGTCGGCAGCCAGAATGTCAACCACACCACACCGTTTGCTCAACGGTTCGGAGGCTGGTACGTCACCGGTACTCACGGCACACAACGCCACCAGGGAAACGTCTTCGCCGTCGACAGAAACACGCCGAACGTCGACGATGACTCAGGTCTGAATCGCACTGAACTGCACGATCTTTTTCGTACGGACCGTTATCTCAGCCCACATAGTGATCTGGTGGCACTGCTGGTCCTTGGACACCAGGTGCTCGTGCACAACAGACTCACGAAAGCGTCCTTCACCACTCGTGAAGCACTGAATTACCAGACCGCTCTGAACGAAGCACTCGACAACCCCCCGGGAACACTACTGGATTCCACAACACGCCGCATTGCCAGTGCCGGTGAACAACTGGTGGAAGCACTGCTGCTTGCGCAGGAAGCTCCGCTGACGGAACCCGTGCATGGTACTTCAGGGTTTGAGCAGACCTATTCGGCCCGAGGTCCCCACGACGACCAGGGCAGATCACTGTTTCAGCTGGATCTGCAGCAACGTCTGTTCCGCTACCCCTGCAGTCCGCTCATCTACTCGACCGCGTTTCGCCAGCTGCCGGACGAAATACGACTGTGGACCATACAGCGAATCAGCCAGATCCTGGCCGGCAGCGCTGACGATCCCCGCCAACGATATACCCACCTGTCGCCAGCAGACCGTCAGGCAATCGCCGAAATCCTTACTGCCACTCACCCCGACTTTCGGACAGCGGCGATCGCACCCTGATCATGACCTGCAGCACACTCCATTAACGCAGCTGAACCACGCTGCTGACCTGTGCCCCACGACGATCCGTCACCGTGACAACCCATGTATTCGCCTGCAACGGAAGTCCCGTCGCACTTACTATGCCGTCCTCGACCGTCGCCGCAAGAGTCTTCCATGCCCGCTGCGAGCGAACACCTGCATCCTCGGTGTAATGTACGGCAGCCGTCTGAACCGTTGATCCACCACTCAGGGTTGCTGTCACCTTCTCTCCATCGACCACCGGCTGACCCACAACCAGCAACGGCTCGCCACCCTTGCAGTAGCTGTCAATGAACATTCCGATCTCTGCGGGAGCCCAGCCAGCCGGATGACTATGCCCCATCTGCAGTTCAATCCGCATCCACTTCTGTTCACCTGGAACACAGTCAAAGCTCTTCCGATAACTGTCCAGCGGGTAATGCACGTCGTGCGTCCCGTTGACAAACAGAATGGGTACCCTGCAGTGCGGCAACAGACTGCCGGGATCGTAAGTCCTGATCCACTGCTGCCGCCGATCCCCCAGCTTGTCGATGGCCGGCTTCTGCACTGATTCTCCCTCGTGCAGAAATCCACATCCGTACACTGGAACGGCCGCCTGAAACCGATCGTCGAGTGCAGCGACCAGACATGTCGTATAACCACCCCAGCTGATTCCCGTCACCGCCGTTCGCTGTGGATCGACGTCGGGAAACGATCGCAACAGCGAATGAGCCAGCACACCGGCAGACGCCGCATGCCACGGCCAGTCATCCTCAATCGTGCCGCCAATCGAATCAAACTTCTGCTCGTGACCCTGATCCAGGCCTCCGTTTTCAAGGCGAGATCTGCCTTCGCGTCGGTGGGCCTGCCCT
>JALRDR010000008.1 GCA_023262145.1 Planctomycetaceae bacterium
GCCGCCAAGGAAAGCAGCAACGGCTGCGCTGTTGTCGTCTGTCCCGGGGGCGGGTACGGAGGACTGGCGATGGATCATGAAGGACACCAGATTGCTGCATGGCTGAATGAACGCGGTGTCTCTGCGTGGATCCTGCGGTATCGCCTGGGTTCTGCAGGCTATCACCATCCTGTGCAGAAAGGTGATGTCCTGCGAGCAATCAGAACCGTTCGAGCTTCCGCAGCTGAAACTGGCATCGATCCGAAACGTATCGGCGTCTGGGGGTTTTCAGCAGGCGGCCATCTGGCTTCCACGGCCACCACCTTATTCGATGCCGGAGACGCCTCGGCAGCCGACCCAATCGACCGGGTTTCCTCTCGCCCGGATTTCTCCATCCTCTGCTATCCTGTGATCACGATGGAACTGCCGTTTACGCATCAGGGATCTCGACGCAACCTGTTCGGAGCTGATCGATTTGAGAATGAAGAACTGGTGCAACTGCTTTCCACAGAAAACCAGGTGACAGCTCAGACGCCACCCGTGTTTCTGTTTCACACGCTTGAGGATCAGGCAGTGCCTGTGGAAAATGCTCTGCGTTTCTATTCAGCTCTGCGAGCACATGGAAATACCGCCTCCGAGCTGCATATTTATCAGCGCGGGCGACACGGCGTGGGCCTCGCCGCCGCGGATCCGATCCTCAGTACCTGGCCTGCTCGGCTGCACGACTGGATGACCACAAATCAGTTCATTCCGGGACCAGCTGTGGCGGAAAAATGAGCCTGCTGTCAGGTTCCCGCTGAAGCTGCCCACTGCTTCACTGCAGATGTTGCCGAAGATGGTAATCACAGCTGTTTTGCCAATGACACTCGGCAGGACAGCTGATCTGCCTGTTGCCGCTGCTACGCTGTCCCCCCCCAATGATTCTGTCCCGCTGTAAAAAAAGCTGTCCGCCGGCTGACCGTGTTCAGCACTTTATCTGGCAGCTGCTGACTTCATTCGGAAACAACCATGTCAGGTCGCTCAGAAGCTCGCCGTTTTGTGCTCCAGATGTTGTACCTGTTTGATCAGAACCCCGACTCTGACCGTGATCGCGTGCAAGTTGACCTGCAGAGAGAGTTTCCCGAAGGAGACAGCCGGAAGTTTGCTATGCAGCTGCTGGATGGAGTGCTGCGGCAGCGCGAACAGCTGGATGAAAAAATCACCGCCGTCGCCCGCAACTGGCGGCTGAACCGCATGGCCGCCACGGATCGGGGCGTGTTGCGAATGGGCCTGTTCGAAATGCAGGAACTGGGTACACCGGCTGCTGTGGTCATCAATGAGTGTGTGAATATCGCCCGCGAGTTTGGGTCGGAGCATTCCGGTGGATTCGTTAATGGAATCCTTGATCGGCTGCAGCCAGCTGCGAAGAACTGACAACCCCATACACTACTCGCACGCCGCCGTGGCCTGGACTCACTCAGCAGCAGCAGAATCACTCTTGCGGAAGATAATCACGTGCTGGCGAGGCAACAGATGCACCGTTTCCAGCCACTTCAGCCCGAACTCCTGCTGCTCAGCCTCAAGCCGCACCTGGTCCTGCGACATCTTGTGCACTTCCTTGATCGGAACGCTGGGATCTTCCTTGCGGTATTCCACAAAGACAATGCGTCCGCCCGGCTTGAGTGCCCGCGACAGATCCAGCAGCATCTCATAGGGGAATTCAAATTCGTGGTAGACGTCCACCATGATCGCCAGGTCAATTGACTCTGGTTCCAGTCCGCTGCGTTGCTGCGTGCCCAGAACCGGAACAATGTTTTCGATTCCAGCACGCTCGCAGCGGGTCTGCAGGCGGTCAAGCATTTCCTGCTGCACATCAACGGCAACGACCTTGCCCCCCGGAAGGACGGATTCCGCCATCAGCATGGAGATCACTCCGCTGCCCGCGCCGATGTCGGCAACAACGTCTCCGGGTTTGATCCGCAGAGATCGTACCAGCAGCGTCAGACGTTCTTCACGTTCCCGCTCGTTACGTTCCAGCCACTGAGCTCCGGCAAATCCCATGACATGGGCAATTTCGCGTCCCATGTAGAATTTCCCGATGCCGTTCGGGTCGTGGATCTGGTTGCGAGTGTACCGTTCGGTCTGTTCTGATTCCGCAGCACTCTGCTTCGCTTCATCGGCAAATGCCCGCCCTGCTCCGGCTGCCATCAGAACCAGCAGCAGAATCCGAAATCCTTGAATCAGCATGGGCGAGCTCCTGAACTGGCATAAATGCAGGTGCGGGCGGGGCACCTGCAGGTAGGGGTCTTGAATCAGCTTGCGAGTTTGCTGGCGGTCGGAACAGTTCCGACCGTCCGTATCAGGGTATCAGATCATTCTGCAGCGACGATGGTCGCCTTTTTGATGTAGTCGAGATTCGGGAAGGACTTCTTCAGATACGCATTCCCCTGTGACTCAATAAGTGGCTGCTGCGGATTCTGTCCGTATTCCGAAGTGATCTTCTCGACAACCTGCATCCCCTCCACCACGCGACCGAACGGGGCGAATCCGAGTGAATCCAGACGCTCATTATCGACCAGATTAATGAACAGCTGGCAGGTGCGGGTGTTTGGGCCGCGGGACGCAAAGCTGATCGTGCCGCGAGTATTGCTGCCCTTGACAGCATCGTCGGCAATCTCCTTGCTTTTCCACGCGGAATAGGTCTTGGGGTCGCCGTTCATTCCCCACTGCACGACGAAGCCCGGCACAACTCGAAAGAAGCGACACTCGTCGTAGAACCCAGCCTTCACCAGTTCATGAAAGCGATCGGCACCGATGGGAGCGAGGCTGCGATCCACTTCGATCACAAAGTCTCCGCAGGAGGCTTCAAACCGGACCTTGTATTTCGCGGGAGCTTCTGCAGGAGCCGCTGCATCCTGAGCAGAAACGGGAAGCAGGGCGGCAAACAGAACCAGCGGGCAAAGCAGCAACTTCATCTGAATCAACTCCAATTGGTAACGCACAACGGGGATTCCGTAGCTACGGAGGTCCCGGAAAACCTGCGTCATACTTCATCCGGAGCAATTGTTCCACTCCACCGCACTCCCTGCGGTGTTCCCAGGAGCAGAATGAGAGCGGGCAGAGTTGCAGTCCAGACGCTGGACGCCAGCCTCATCACGGCCATGAGAGCAGACCGGAGCTTCCTCAGAATCAGCCTCAATCCGCGCGTTGATGTGGATTGGAGAGATCCAGTTGCCGCATTTGGCGGGGCCATCCACTTGCGGGGGGCTTGCGGGGGGCCATCCAACTACAGGGCACCTCCACCGGTACCACCCACCGGCCCCCACTGTTTCGTTTTGGCAACGCTGCACTTGCGCGATCGCGGTGCCAGCCACCGTGGGCGAATCTGGGGCCACCCATCGGGGCCCACTGCACCGGCGGCCCACGGGGGCTTGCGGGGGGCCATCCAACT
>JALRDR010000161.1 GCA_023262145.1 Planctomycetaceae bacterium
GCCTGCAAACCCTGCGGCAAGGAATCAGTTTTTCCGGCCCGAAGTCTGGCAGGCAACGGCATGGCGACTCAAGAGCAGTGCCGGATAATTCTGCATCCTATGAATCGGCAGACAAGGATTTCCCGGCGGAAACAGTCAGAATTCCCCTGAGTGAAGCGGGTGCAGACTTGAGTCCGGCGAATCTGTGTCGCAGACTCTGGAGACATCTGCCCACTGCTGTGGCCCATTCCTGCTGACTGAAACCCTGTCGTCATGGCAATACCTTCCGCCGATACCAGCGAAGCCCAGCGCAGTTCCACGTGGGCAGAGACGCTGCTGATTCTGCTGATGACAGCGATGGCGGCGATCGCTGTCCTGCAGGCTGAGCCATTGCAGAGCGCCAACGATCGTTCCCGCTGGGCCACCGTCTGGTCGCTGGTGGAACGCAATACGTGGTACATCGACGAAATCGATCAGTCTCCGCGATGGACGACCATCGACAAGGTCCGCACGCGGGATGAAGCGAGCGACACCTGGCACTTCTACTCTTCCAAGCCACCGTTTCTGTCGGTGCTGGTGGCTGGACTGTACGCATTGCAGAAGGTGACGCTGGGCTACGGTATGTTCAGCAATACGGAGTTTGTTTCGCGCCTGCTGCTGCTGTTCGTAAATGTGCTGCCCTTCTGCCTGGCGTTATTCTCACTGCGCGGCACGCTGCGGCTTCTGGGTGCATCGACGATTGCCCGCATGTTCATTCTGCTTGCAGCCGGCCCTGGCTCGATCAGCACGCCGTACCTGACGACGCTGAATAATCATACTCCGGCTGTTGCCTGCGTTGTCCTTGCGATTTCTGCGGCAGTGCGGTTACTGATGCAGCGTGCGGGACGCGACTTTGCGCTGCTGGGGTTCTTTGCAGCAATGACAACATGCTTCGAGCTGCCGGCGGCGCAGCTCGGACTGGCTTCGTTCTTGCTGGCGGTTGTTCTGTGTCGTCGACAGACGCTGCGATTTTACGTTCCGGCAGCGGCCTTGCCGCTGGTGTTCTTCTTTGTGACCAACTGGATGGCGACGGGCAGCCTGAAGCCGTTTTATGCCACTTACGGAACGGAGACTTATGTTTACACGCACAACGGCATCCCCAGCTACTGGTCAGATCCGCGTGATCTGGATGCGAATACTGAGTCTACCGGGGTCTACCTGTTTCACTGCCTGCTGGGGCACCATGGTCTGTTCTCACTGACGCCAATTCTGCTGCTCAGTCTGCCGTGGCCGTTTCTGCTGCGGCGCCGGCTGGCCTCCACGACCGTGGCCGACAGCACGGCAGATCCTCAGCAGCAACAGCGTGCTCTGAAGGTAATGCTGCTGGCGGGAACGGCAATGAGCCTGATCACTCTGGGCTTTTATCTGAGCCGAACGCAGAACTACAACTACGGCGGCAACTCCGTGGGCCTGCGCTGGATGTTGTGGCTGTCGCCGTTCTGGTGGCTGGCAATGATCCCGGTTCTACAGCGTCCGGGACGGTTTGTGCTGGCTGTTGCTTTACTGTTGCTGATGATTTCCACCGGGACGGTACAGTGGTCGATGACGACACCGTGGCGTCCTTCCTGGCTGTATGCTCAGATGGAAGCACGTGGCTGGATCACATATCGCACCCCCCGACTGCCCTTTGAACCACCGCGTCTTTCAGTGTTTTCCGGACAGCGCACAGCCGGGGAGACGGCGACCTTTGTCAGCAGCCGTGGTGATCGGGTCCGGTTTGAAGTTCGAGCGGCTGAATCCGGCAGCACCGTGGTGTATGTCACCGAAGCAGTGCTGAGTGGACAGCAGCTGATTCCGTCGACCGATCTGGACGCTTTCCCGCTGAACAACCCCGGGCAGCCTCTGCGTGGAAAATCGGAGATCGTGTTGACGGATGCACAGCAGGTGCTGGACGCAACCATCCGCAGTATGTTTGGTCAGGCTCCCAGCATTCGTCCTTATGCAAATGCGGGGCCGATCTACACACCATCGCGTGACGATCCGGAGACTGCATGGAAGACTGTGCGTGCCGCGCGACGTACGCAGCTGGAGCATCCGGTACTGGGAAATGTCATCGAGCGAGTGGACGTAAGGTACTGCGACGAACTGCCGCTGGGTGTGCTGAAATGGCAGCTGACGATTACGGCTGCCAATGGCGTTGACATTCTGCATGCTGAAACGTGGCAGGCAGAGCGTTGGTAGGGTGGCTCACCTGATAATTCAGTCAGCCGGTATGTCCTGCGGCCTGCCATTCACGAATGGCATCGATCGGCCACGTCAGCATGAGAACATTCAGTGTCAGGTTGTCGCGAATGATGAACAGCAGCAGGACTTCCATGACGACAAACAGAATCAGCGCCTTGCGGAGCCCCAGCCCGGAAGCCAGCAGGAATCCGAGCAGACAGGAGAGCAGATCCCCGACAGAGTTGACGATTGAATCGCCGGTGTAGTCGAGCGATACCGTCCCTGTGCGATAGCGGGAAATGACCATCGGAGTGTTTTCAACGATCTCCCAGGCCGCCTCCAGCAGCAGCATCAGCAGCAGACGACTGCGAAAGCTGATTCGATTCCCCACCAGCAACCAGATTGCTCCGGCAAGAAGAACACCATGTGACACGTGTGTCACGGAATAGAAATCGAACAGATGCTGGGAATTGTGAGACGACCACGTATCGCCACCCCAGAACAGGAACTCCCCGCAACTGCAGAACACCGGCTGCCCCAGCAACTGCAGAATGAGAGCCATTCCCAGAAAAACCTC
>JALRDR010000200.1 GCA_023262145.1 Planctomycetaceae bacterium
GTAATGCAATGAAAGGAGGACTGACGCCTGACGGTGTCAGTCCTGCTGCCTGAGGTTGCATTCCAGTCGTCATACGCGGCAGTTGTTCAGTGGGCTGGCGGAGGGCTGTTCTGGAAGGCGCGGCCGCGGTACAGGAAGTCGGTGATGTTGCCTTCATGCGGCTGCAGCCAGTTCAACGCACATGTCGGGATCGCGCCGATGTTCAGTCGGTCGATGTTCCGGGCTGCCAGCAGTTCGTCCGTCCAGGTCGGGTCTTCCGTGATTGCTGTGCCCACCAGAGTCGTCCCGATTTTGCGGATCATCTGCTTCTGATCGCACTTCACGACGGACACAAACGGGAACATGTATTCCGTGTTGGCCATCGGGTTGTCTGCGTCGGAGACATGCACCACGGTTGGTCGCAGGTAGTCGCAGCGTTCCTGTTCCACCAGACGATCGCCGTCGCGGTACTTTTCCGTCATTTCCGTGCAGACGCCCGGGGTCAGGCCATTGTTGATCTGCCCGTTGACCGCTGCCGCGACACCCTTGGTGGTAAAGGCGGCAATCGCGGCTTCCGGATCTGTGGTGAGTCGCGGTGTGATGGGGCCGATCTTCTGAGCAATCGCGTCGGCGATTTCTTCAGTGTGCCGAGAAGCCCAGATGCCGGAGCAGTTAATGCAGCTGCGTCCGCCATTCATGATCACGCTTTTGACGAGCACGTCGAGGTATTCTTCCCAGCGATCCACCATATCGTCGCCGATCAGAATCTTGCTGAAGCCAGGTCCGTGTACCTGCACGCGAGGATTCCCGGCGTACTTGTCGATGGTGGCCTGGCCGCCAAAGATCATGGCCCGACCGCAGGTTTCCAGCACCTTATTCCCTACGTCGTGCGGTCCCGGATACAGGCAGAATGCTTCGCGAGGAACCCCGGCGGCTGCAAACGCTTCGTACATGCGATAGGGGGTCCAGGGTTCAGAGGAACCGGGCTTCAGAACGAGGCCGATCTGCAGTGGAATGGCCGGGAGCCAGAGCGTGTGTACGCCCGGTGAATTGGAAGGCAGGACCAGACCAAGGGCCGCCGTGGTGGCCTGATAGCTGACCATCACACCCCGTGATTCCATGCCGTAACCGCGAGTAAGGATATCCAGCGGCAGGCCGCGGGTGAGGGCATCCAGCATCTGCGACATCTGCTTGAGCACGAATGCGTTTTTGCTCATGTTGGCGCGGCACATGTTCAGCGGCAGCCCGGTGGTGGCGGACTGAATCTCGCAGAACTGTTCCGGAGTCTGGGTGCCGTTGCCAAGCGGTAATTCCGAGTTCAGATAGTGATCCGCAGCCTGGCTGCACATTTCAATCAGCTGATCGCAGGAAAACTGTCGCAGCGCTGCGCGAGCCTTGTCCGACTTGCGGGAGTCCATCTGCACGAGGCCGGAGTTGGCCTGAGACATCTGTGCCATGACTTCGCCGGTCTCGAAGTGAACGACGTCCGCTTTTTCAAGCGATTCGTAAGGCTGACCCCAGCGGACTACGGGAATGTTAATCATCTTCTTGACTTTCTGGCTGCAATGCCTGCGCGATCTGGAATGCGGAGTGGAGGCGAGGTGTGAAGGATTGCGTGACGATCAGGTGCATGGAAGTGGGATGAACCGCCCTGTGTGTCAGCGTATGGCCAGTTGGCAACGCGACCACAGTCTGTTGAAGATCGTTGTCAACAGACACCAGACGCGGTGATCACCACTGTACGTTCACTCAACCGGGGCTGACCGCAGACCTGTTCATGCTCTGCACTGGCAGGTCTGCCATGTTCTGTCCCGCTGCGGAATCCGTGACCAGTAAACACACTGATCAGTAGACACCCACTGTCGTATTCTGCGCGAACACGTGGTACGGGCGAACACTGCTCACGCCGTCCCATGGGTACTTGTCATGAGGAAGTTCGCGTTCGCCTTCGTCGCGTTCCAGGAATCCAGGAACGAACAGTTCCTTCGTCATGGTGTAGAGTTTGACGCGGCCTGTCTCACCGTAGCCCACAACCTTTTCGTGGTCGTCGAAGTCCACAACTTCGATGACGGCCCGTGGCTGCGGTGCATAATAGGTGATTTTGTAATTGTCAGCCGGGTCAAACGGCTTGCCACAGGCCAGCCCCATGAGCGTATTGCCATACGTCGGAGTGATGTAGACGTTCGGCCCGAGAAGCTCTTCGCAGGCAAACCGGAACCACTGCTGAGTGAACTCCGTGCCGCCGCAGAAGATGCCCTTGATTCCGGATTCTTCCACACTGCTGCCG
>JALRDR010000203.1 GCA_023262145.1 Planctomycetaceae bacterium
ACAATCGCCCGGTGCAGATCCTTGATGGACCAGCCAGTCCGCACGAATGCCGTCGCCAGCCAGTCCAGCAGTTCCGGATGCGTCGGACGCGCCCCGGTCATACCAAAATCGTTGGCTGTATCCACAAGGCCAGCCCCAAAGTGCTGCTGCCAGATGCGGTTCACAATCACTCGCGCTGTCCATGGGTTCTCAGCGGATGTGATCCAGCTGGCCAGCGTGAGGCGTCGACCTGTGGTTGTTCCCGCAGGAATTTCCAGCGTTGCCGCACCGGGATACAGCACTGTGGGAAAGCCCGGAGCCACCTCATCACGCGGATCACGGAACACACCCTGATACAACACGTGCGTCGGTGGAGCCACTGGTCCTGAGTCGGTCGCTCCCATCGCAACTCGCAGTTCCCGCTTCTGCTGCTCAAGTTCAGCAATCCTTCCGGACAGCTCAGCGTGGCGTGTTCTGCCCGGTTCCTGCTCCTTGTCCAGCTGTTTCAGTTCCTCCTGCAGCGGCTGCAGTTGCTGCTCCAGCGCAGCATTATCACGTTCGATCGCATCTCGATCCGATGCTACCTCCACCGCCAGATCATCCCGCGGAGTGACGCCGGCAAAGAACGCCCGCAGGCGATAATGATCCTCCTGAGACAAAGGATCATACTTGTGATCGTGACACTGACAGCACGACATGGTCAGTCCCAGAAATGCTGACGCCGTCGTGTTGGTCAGATCCGCCATGATCTCAGCACGCAGACGGTCTTCCTCCTGAAAAATTGACGCGGTACTGTCCCATTGTCCCAGACGCAGATAACCCGTCGCGATCAGTGCATCCGCCTCCGCTGCGGTCTGCGGCACACCGTTCACAAGTTCATCACCAGCAATCTGTTCGCGGACAAACTGATCGAAGGGTTTGTCGGCGTGAAATGAACGCACGACATAGTCGCGATACATCCAGATCAGCGGGCGGAACTCGTCTCGCTCGTATCCATTTGTGTCCGCATAACGTACCACATCCAGCCAGAGCGACGCCTGGTGTTCCCCGTACTCGCGACTCGACAACAGACGCTCCACCAGAGCGGAATACGCATCCTCCGACTCATCATGCACAAATCTGGACACTGCCTCCACCGTTGGCGGCAGGCCAGTCAGATCAAAGGAGAGCCGACGAATCAGTGTGCGACGGTCCGCTTCACCCAGTGGCTGAATCTGTGCTGCCTGCAGTCTTCGATGAATGAACTCATCAATGGTTGCGGCGTTCAGAGCCGTCTCGGACAGCTCAACCGACAGAACAGACACCGGCGGCGACAGCGACCACAGATCGAGTCGCTGGCCGTTGAACAACCGATGGATTGCGTTCTCAGAGTCCTCCAGCGCCGTTCCTGTCAGCTGACTTCCCGCAGTCCGCTGAAACGCAGGCAGCCCGAGTCCCGGCTGCCACGCAGCCAGATCTTCAACACTGCTCGCCAGCAGGAACGAATCAAACAGCGTTTCCCCACTGCCGCTGGCCATCAGCGAAAGTCCCGTCACATTGCAGTCGCCCAGATCCTGCCACAGGTCAATCGTTACTTCCGTCCAGTCTGCCGGAGCCGCATCAGCAACAATAATCGCGTCCATTCCTGTTTCGTTGGGACCGGCCACATATCGCCCGCCCGGGGGCGGATCTGCATTTGCCGGAGGCCACTGCCCTTCCCGAGCAACCTCCAGCATCGCTCCACCACCGCCCTTCTTCTTCCAGGCAAACCTGAGGTAACGATATTCGCCCTCGGCCGGCTGCTCCCGGATGACGATCCTCCAGTCTGCAATCTGCTCTGAATATTTTTCCTGCGTTCCAACAGCGACAGCCAGCGCACCCCGAAAGACGTCACTGCGTTCAAAGCGTACCGCCGCCGTACCTTTGCTGAGCGTGCTCAGAAATGCCTCCTCATCGTCGAACAGCGTGAGCACCGGACGCGGCCAGACTGCCCCCTCGCGCACCCAGCGTCGCAGGAGTTCTGCCTGCTCTGCGGCAAGTGGATCCGCAGGCGGCATCTGCAGTTCCGGATCCGTCCCGAGGACTGCCTGTACGAGCAGACTCTGGTCGGGGTTCCCGGGAACGACAGCCGGCCCCTGATCGCCGCCTCGCAAAGCTGCCTGCAGACTGTCCAGCCGGAGTCCCCCCTCCTGCTTCTTCGCCCCGTGACACGCAACGCACTTCGCATCCAGCAGCGGTCGAATGCTCCGCAGAAAATGGGAGCCGACATTCACCGGGAGTTCATCGCCGCAGACATTCCGTGCGGGCACATCGACCCACGAAATGAGCAGGCAAAGAAGAACCAGTCGCTTTCCATCGGGCATTACTCTTCGCCCCTGCTGCAGAAGATCGGGAATCCGGCACGAAGCTCAGTTTCAGCCGCCTCAGAACACACCTTGCAGTGTAACGACTTGCCGTTGGTGAGCGAAGGAATTCTTCCCTGAGGCTACGGGGCACGCCGGCAGTCTCTCTGATAAAACCTCTCGCAATCCTCTCGCCTCAGCCACCATGCCATCAGCCGACGCCTCAGTAATCCGCGATCGATCCGTCCGGGTGACGACCTCGCGTCGGCCACTCAGGCACAATCGGCTGCCTGGCCAGCTCTGCCAGCCGTTCCTCGTCAATCTCGCAGCACAACCCTGTCCCCTC
>JALRDR010001137.1 GCA_023262145.1 Planctomycetaceae bacterium
AACAGCCTGCAGCATGAAACAGACTGAGAGTTCACACAGACCGGGATCGTCAGGACAGACCGGGATCGCAAACAGGGAGCAGACGTCCGGGGCGGTGAATACCGGCCCCGGCAGCCGTTACAGACTGGGCGCGACTAATTCGGCAGTTACGGGACGGAAAGCATAGCAGTAAGTCATGCGGGTGTCAGTGCGAAAACCGCCGGTGCTGCTGGTTCTCAGATCTCACGTGGAGCGGTGGGTCTGCATGAGCAACTGCTGCGGGATTGCCGTGGCGTCGATAGTGGACAGTCCCCGGGCGAATTGTTACTACGCCGTCAGGTGTGTCTGTTGAGAGTTCTGACTGATTCAGACGTTCTGACTGAAACAGAATTCACTGCCTCGGAAAGCATGCGATGTACTGCATTGGACTGGATATCGGATCCTCATCGATCAAGGGGGGGATTCTGAATTGCGAGAGTGGAGCGATCAGCGATGTGCGTCGGGCTGCATTTCCCGAACCAGTGGCCGGTCGTCCGGGATCCTTCGAAGTCTGTCCGCAGGCTGTTCTGGCTGCAACCACAGATGTGCTCGGGCAGCTGCTGGAATGCAATCCTGCCGTCAGCGAAGTGCGGGTCTGCAGTCAGATGGGTGGGATCCTGCTTGTGGACAGCAGTGGGCAGTCCGTGACTCCCTATCTGTCGTGGCGTGATCAGCGGTCGCTGGCTGCTGCAGATTCCGGGACCGACAGATCATTTCTGGAGTCACTGGAGCGGCAACTGCCGCCGGAGCAGTTCGCTGAGCTGGGGCGGGAACTGAAGCCGGGGTCAGCACTGACGCTGCTGGCGTGGCTGCGACAGCACGGGCAGTTACCACGGGCGCAGCCGCTTACGATTGGTGATTATGTAATCAGTCAGCTGTGTCGGGCACCGGCACGGATGCATCGCACGCATGCCCTGGGACTGCTGAATCTGACCACGGGTGAGTGGCACCAGCAGGTTCTGGAGTCCTGTGGGCTTGGCGACCTGTTCTGGCCTGCTCTGGCGGAAACGCAGGAGATCGTCGGGGAGTGGGATTCAGGTCACGGAGTACTGCCGTTCTTCCCGGCGATCGGAGATCAGCAGGCGGCATTGAAGGGCATTGATCTGACTCCCGAAGAGTTGTCGCTGAATATTTCCACGGGTTCGCAGGTGAGCCGAATTACTGCGGATTTTGAACCTGGCCGCTACCAGACGCGGAGCTGGTTTGGGGGCCAGTATCTGAATACGGTCACACACATACCGGCGGGGCGTTCACTGACAGTGCTGTTTCAGCTCTTGACGGAGATTGCCGGTGAGATCAACGAAGCGGATGCGTGGCAGCGGATTAACGCGGCCGTCGGACGATCAACAGCGAGTGAATTGAGTTGCGACCTGAGTTTCTTTGCGGCGGCCACGGGGAATGAGGGTTCAATTCGTGGGATCTCGGTTGAGAACCTGACCGTTGGTAATCTGTTTCTGGCTGCGTTCACATTCATGGCTGACAGCTATCGTCAGTTTTCCAGGCAGCTCGATCCGGCTGAAAGCTGGTCAAAGCTGGCGGTATCCGGCGGTCTGGTACAGCGATTCGGGGTCTTGCGGAGTCTGCTTCAGGAACGGTTTGGCTGTGCGTTGCGAGAGATCGCGGAGCAGGAAGAAACGCTCAGCGGACTGTTGCGTCTGGCTCAGGAAGCGGCCGTCGGCGAATGAGGCTGCCGTGTCAGCCGGTGTCATGCGGGAGACAGCGTTGGCTGTCATCTGCGGCGGCGACGGGATATGATCGGTGTCAGGATGTCAACTGGATGCAACGCACAGGATTTTCTGCGTCATGTCTGTAACTCAGGGTACTGCCGGGACCGGCTCTGTAATTTCTCGCCCGTTTGCTCACCTGCACTGTCACACTCACTACAGTCTGCTGGACGGTGTAAATCGAATTCCGGAACTGATTTCGCATGTGAAATCTCACGGAATGGATTCGATTGCGATCACTGACCACGGCAATCTTTACGGGGCGATGGAATTCTATCGGTCGTGTCGGGCTGAAAATGTGCGGCCGATCATTGGTTACGAAGCGTATGTGGCTCCTGGTATGCGTACAGATCGCAGTGCGGGGCGTCAGAAGGATGCAGCCACACACCTGACGCTGCTGGCAATGAATCAGAAGGGGTTTGAGAACCTGATTCGCATGTCATCGCTGGCATACATTGAGGGGTTCTATTACAAGCCGCGCATTGATCGGGACCTGCTGGCGGAATTCAACGAAGGCCTGATCTGTCTGTCGGGATGTGCATCTTCCGAGCTCTCGCGGTTGCTGCTGGCAGATCGCAGCGATGATGCACGCCAGCTGGTTGAGTGGTATAGCGGTGTCTTCGGCAATCGCTTTTACCTTGAAATTCAGAACTCCGGTTTTGAGATTCAGCGGCAGTGTCTGGAGATGACAGTCGACCTTGCCAGGGACATGGGGCTGCCGCTGGTTGCCACCAACGATGCGCACTATCTGAACCAGTCGGATGCGAAAGTGCAGGACGTGATGCTCTGCGTAAACACGCGCACGACGGTGGACGATGAAAAACGCATGAAAATGGAACACGACGGTCTGCACGTCTGTTCCCCCGACGAGATGTATACGCGATTCCCCGGGCTCGAGGATGCAGTGGCGCGTTCGCAGGAGATCGCCGAACGGGTGGATATCCAGCTGGAGGAACGCAAGCTGTATCCTGTCTATCGGCCACCCAACCAGCAGACCGACATCGACTATCTGCGGGATCTGTGTCACGAGCGAATGCACGAGCGATATGGCCAGGAGCTGACCGACGCGCACTGGAAGCGACTGGAGTATGAACTGAGCGTCATTGAGTCGAAGGGGTACGCCAGTTACTTTCTGATCGTATGGGACTTCGTGGAGTTTTCCCGCCGGCATGGCATTCCCTGCGGAGCGAGGGGTTCTGCCTGCGGAGCGATTGTGGCGTATCTGCTGCGACTGGGGGACGTCTGTCCGCTCAAATACGATCTGCTGTTCGAACGATTTCTTGATCCGAGTCGTACCGAGCCGCCGGATATCGATATTGACTTCTGCCGTGACCGTCGCCAGATGGTGATTGACTATACGAAGGAGAAGTATGGCGAACGGAATGTGGCTCAGATTGGAACCTACGGAACGCTCAAGGCGAAGAACGCGATTCGCGACGTCGGAAGGGCTCTGAATGTTCCCCTGTCGCGGGTGAATGAGCTTGCGGGGATGGTCCCGGATACACTGAACATCAAACTCAGGAAAGCACTGGAAGAAAGTGCTGAGCTGAAGAGTGCCTATGAAACGGATCCCGTGGCGCGGCGTTTGCTGGACTTCGCAATGGCAGTGGAGGGTCTGGCACGCAGTGCGGGAACGCATGCTGCCGGCGTGGTGATTGCAGACGTTCCGCTGGAGACGGTACTTCCGCTGCAGATGATTACCGGCAAGGAAGACATCATCACGCAGTGGGACGGACCGACTGTGGAGAGTGTCGGCCTGCTGAAGATGGACTTTCTGGGGCTCCGCAACCTGACGATTCTGGACAAGGCCGTACAGAACGTGAAGCGGCGTCATCCGGACTTCGATCTGGAGCAGGTGAAGGAGAATCTGCAGGACGAGGATACGTTTCGGCTCCTGCAGCGAGGTGAGACCAAGGGGGTTTTTCAGCTGGAATCGGGCGGCATGCGAGACCTGCTGACGAAGATGAAACCCGACTGCTTTGCTGACATTATTGCGACGTCAGCACTCTACCGCCCAGGTCCGCTGGAAGGCGGAATGGTGATGGAATACGTGGACGTGAAGAACGGACGCAAGCCGCCGCGTCAGGTCCATCCAACGGTGGACGAAATCCTCGCAGAGACCTATGGAGTGATGGTCTATCAGGAGCAGGTGATGCGGATTCTGAACCGCGTCGGCAGTATTGAGCTGAGCAGTGCGTACAAATGCATCAAGGCGATCAGCAAGAAGAAGGAAAAGATCATCACCGGGTTCCACGAGGACTACATCAGCGGTGCGATGAGCAACGGGATTCCCCGCGATGTTGCTCAGGATCTCTGGAATCTGATTGTGGCGTTTGCGGGTTACGGCTTCAACAAATCTCACTCCACCGCCTACGGGCTGATTGCCTACGAGACAGCCTATCTGAAGGCTCATTATCCGGTGGAGTTCATGGCTGCTCTGCTGAGCTGTGAGATGGAAAGCACGGAACGCATCAGTGAGCATATCGACGATGCGCGGCGGATGGGAATTACCGTGCTGCCCCCTGACGTGAACAGGTCTGAGGTGGACTTTACGATCTGCGGTGAACAGCTTGTGTTCGGGCTGGGAGCGATCAAGGGTGTCGGTGAGAATGTTGTCCGAGCGATTGTTGAGGAGCGGGAAGCGGCGGGCCGCTACCGGGATATTTTCAGTCTGACGGAGCGTGTTGATCCGAAAGTACTGACGCGATCATCGCTGGAGACGCTCATCCGCGCAGGAGCACTTGACTGTCTGAGCGGTACTCGTCCGCAGCTGATGGCAGTTGTGGAACGTGCGGTCCAGGCATCGGTATCGCGTCAGAAGGACAAGGCACGCGGGCAGATGAATCTGTTCGGGGACAGTGAAGATCCAGCGGAAAACGATGAAGAAGTGGCGGTCAGTGCCTTGCCGGACGTCCCGGACTGGACACCTTCCGTCAAGCTGCAGTATGAGAAGGAAACGCTGGGCTTCTACCTGACATCACATCCTCTGACGCAGCATGCCCGGCGTGTGGAGCGATATGCATCAGAGAGAAATATCGATCTGGCGGAGATGGATGACGGATCAAACGTGACCCTTGGAGGAATGATTTCCTCCATCAAGATTGCCCTTTCCAAAAAGACCAGTCGCAATGGCCACAACCGCTATGCGAATTTCGACCTGGAAGATCCATCGGGGATTGTTCGCTGCATCGCGTGGCCGGAGGATTACGCACGCTATGAGGAATTGATTGCCGCTGAGAATGTTGTCATCCTTGCGGGACGCGTGGATCGCCGTGGACGTGAACCGAATGTGATCGTGAATCGTATCCTGACGCTGGATCAGGCTGACCGTGAATTCACCACGCAGGTGGCTGTGAAATTTGAGTCGGGAATTCACACGAATGGAGAAATGGAACGCGTGCGGGCGTTGATTTCTCGCTATCCGGGATCGACAGATGTGGTGTTGATTGTGGATTCGTGGGCACAGTCGGCTGGCCGCGAGGAGGTTGCTGCGGAAGACAGCATTCCGGAAGCTGATCGGCTGCGATATGTGCTCACGACGGGCAACGACAGTCGAGTCAGTGTGGGTCCGGAGTTTCTGCAGGGGCTGGAAGAGATTGTTGGCGAGGGCAACTATGCGCTCAAGGCTGCTCGCAAACGGCGCCCGGCTGCTCAGGGAGTCGGTCGCTGAAGCTACTCCGCCTGCAGTGAGTATTCCTGCGAGGCAGGTGTGCGTCAGCCATCAGGTTCGCCGCCTGATCCCGGCTCCGATTCAGCGCGAGTACATGAATGAATGGAAAGACCATGCGACTGAGAATGATCCTGCTGCTGCTGATTTCGCAGAGTGAGTTCCTGGATTGCCCGCTGCTCTCATCCCCGGCAGTGGCGGATGAGCCGGACAGGCTGCGAATGGTGGCACGCGTGAGTGAGATCAACCCACAGGCTCGCGAGTATCCGGAGCTTGGCTATGTCTTCAACGATGAGAACGGCAAGCCGGCGGATCTGCAGTATGCCGCTGTGAACACCGATCGTTTGCAGCGGGGTGAGCTGGTGATCTGGCTGATGGCCAATAACGGTCCATTGTTCGAAAAGCTCGCCGACATGGGCTTTCACGCGATCCAGGTGCACTATGCGAATCGCTGGTTCGGACGGATTCCCGCGGAAGTGCGTGACAGTGGTGAAGCCCTGGGGGATATACGTCTGGAAGCGGCGACCGGAGAAGATCACAGTGCGGTGGTCAGGATAGATCGCGCCGATGGGATGCAGCAGCGGGCTCTGAATCTTGTCAGGCATCTTGCGCTGCAGCAGCCGGCCGCCGGCTGGCAGCAGTTTCTGGCCGAGGGTGGTGAGGATCTGGACTGGGAAAAAGTGGTGGTTGCCGGTATTTCCCATGGTTCCACGACGGCAGCGCGATTTGCAAAGCACCAGCGAGTGGGTCGCGTGGTTATGTTTTCGGGACCGCGCGACCAGCTGGAATCATGGCAGGCACTGCCGTCCGCAACGCCGGCATCACGCTATTTCGGCTTTACTCATGTGCTTGATACCGGCTGGACGGGAGACCATTACTGCCGTTCATGGCTCATGCTGGGGCTGCATCGGTTCGGTCCCCTGGTGGATGTTGAGCAGGAAGCATTTCCATACGGTGGCAGCCGACGCCTGATTACTCAGGTGGACGTTGGTGGCGATACCGGACGTGCTCATGGCATGGTCGTGCCGGGCAGGACTGCTGCACGCAATGCCGACGGATCGTATCTGCATGACAGGGTCTGGGAATATCTGTTTACGTATCCAGCAGAGCGGACCGGCGCCGCAGTTTCGGCGGAGCCTGATTGTCAGCTTTTGCCGACTGCAGGCAGGTAATTGATCAGACTGGCCTTGCTGTGATACGCTGGCAGCCTGCCTGCCACTGTGATTGCACTCCGCAAACATGCCACGAGGGAAATTTCATGAAACTGACCGCTCCGACTGTTCTGATCGCCTGCCTGCTGTTCAACGCCGGACCGCTTGCGGCACAGGAACAAAGCGTCAACCCGGGGATCAACGATTCGTTTCGAGATCCGGATCCACAGAAATTCACCGAGCGATTTGAGGTGGAAAGTCGTGAGGTATTTGCAAAGCGTGCGGAAATCGTAAAGCAGCTGGGGCTGCAGGCGGGGATGGTGGTTGCCGATGTTGGAGCTGGAACGGGGTTATTTACGCGTGAATTCGCGGCAGGTCTGGGTAACGACGGCCGCGTGATTGCAGTGGACATTTCCGAAAACTTTCTGAAGCACATTCAGGTCACCTGTCGTGAACGCGGGCTGCTCAATGTGGAAACGCTGCTTTGCAGTGATGACTCCACAAAGCTGCCGGAGCAGTCAGTGGATGTTGTCTTCATCTGTGATACCTACCATCATTTTGAATACCCGGCAAAGACGATGGCATCGATCAAACGGGCATTGAAGCCCGGTGGCCGGCTGTACGTGATTGACTTTCATCGGATTGAGGGGAAGTCGCGGGAGTGGACCATCAATCACGTGCGTGCGGGCCAGGAGGTCTTTGAAGCAGAAATCAGTGCGGAAGGATTCCGGCGAGTGCGTGAAGTGGAGGGGTTCCTGAGCGAAAACTACATGCTGGTTTTTGAACACAAAGCAGCGGAAACCGCTTCACGGAAGTAAAATACAGAACTGCTGCAGCGGGACTGGGGGTGGTTTATCACGCCCGAGAGCAATGACAGATCCGCTGAAGACGCAGGGAACGGTCTTGAGAATCGTGTCGTGACCTGTCAACATGCGGACGGAAACTGCGACGGTCTGTGCCGAAACAACTGTGCTTCGGAAACACGATGCAGCGCACGATCCACGGCGGTTCGTTCAGAGTCCCCGGCGAAGGCGATGCCGTTCACGCCCCAGTGGATCTGGCCGCCGGCGGCATAGTAGCCGCTGGCGGACTTGGTCTTGGCGCCGTAGTAGAAGGAGAGGCCGAGGACGAACCCGACGAAGGCGAGGAAGACGATGATCGCCATGT
>JALRDR010000345.1 GCA_023262145.1 Planctomycetaceae bacterium
ATGGTGGCGATTCCGCCGTTCACAACAACAACACTCCCAACATCGGATTGCATGTTGCAGACAGCGGCCCCATGCAGGGTCGCAACGTCTTCATGATTCGCATCGGCAGCAACAATACTGCGTGGACAACTCGCGAAGTGATTCCGGGTACAGACTATACCGTTGTTGCAGCACTCAGCAGTGATGACACGGCAGAGTTCCCCGGCTACAGCCGACTCCGGATCTGGATTAACCCCGACAGCAGCTCTCCGGATCAACCGGACGCCCAGGTAGTTGCCCGCGGACCGGATATGATTCGCTGGGTCGGGTTTGCCACCGGACTCAAGACAGAACCCGCCGACGAAATTCAGATCGGCAGCCTGGTCCTCAGTCACACCTGGCAGGATGTACTGAATCTGGACAAGGACGGCAGCCTGCCCATCCGGAATGCCGACGGCTCACCGCTCGACCCGCTGATGGCGCAGCATCGGAAGGTCAGTTTCTCGGACGATATCTATCCTCTGCTCCGCCGGCATTGTTTCGACTGCCATGCCGGCGCAGAACCGGACTCCGGCCTGCGGCTGGATCAGCGCGAGGAACTGCTGGGGTTCAGCACCGGACGACCACTTGTCATTCCCCGAGCAGCTCTGGCCAGTCGACTGATTGAAGTCCTCGATGAGACGGCCGGTGCACTGCGAATGCCGCCTGCGGATCATGCCTCCTGCCTGTCACAGCATGAAAAACACATGCTCGCAGCATGGATCAATCAGGGACTGGACTGGGATTACCAGCTGCTGCCTCCTGCCCCGCGACGGACTACCGACCACTGGGCCTTTCAGCCGGTCCGGCGACCGCCACTCCCTGCAGTCAACAACCTCGCATGGATTCGCACACCCATTGATCACTTTATCGCAGCAGCCCATGAACGGGTTCAGCTGACCCCCGCCGCAGAAGCGGACACAGCCACAATCGCTCGCCGCCTGTCACTTACTCTTGCCGGCCTGCCACCCGAACCGTCGACGTTGCAGCAGCTGATCAGCCTCTCATCACCTGCCGCCTTGCAGGACTATTCCGAAACCCTGCTGAGATCCCGGCAATACGGGGAACGCTGGGGGCGATTGTGGCTGGACCTGACTCGCTGGGCAGAAAGCCATGGTTATCAGCACGACCTGCCTCGACCCTTCGCATGGCGTTACCGGGACTACGTGATTCGCAGCTTTCGCGATGACCTGCCGTTTGATCAGTTCCTCCGCCAACAGATCGCCGGCGATGAAATGCTGCCGATTACCGATGATCAGCTCATCGCCACCGGTTTCCTCGGCGCCGCCCGCATCAGTGGTAACGAAATGAACAAAGCCATCCAGCGCAATGAAATGCTGGTAGATATCGTAAACGCGACCTCCGCATCAGTACTCGGTCTGACCATCGAATGTGCGCAGTGTCACAACCATAAGACTGATCCCATCAGTCAGCGCGACTACTATCGCCTGCAGGCATTCTTCATGGACGGACAACCCGGAAACCTGCTGCTGCAGAATGCTCCTGAGATGACACCGGATTCGTACGCCGACTGGATGCCCGAAGCCACATTTGATTTTTATCAGCGTGAGGCTGAGAAGCTGATTCGACAGAAGAAGTTTGCCCACAGCAGTAAGCCGCATACCTGGGGGTTCTGCTCCGCCGCCGCCACAGAACAGGGGGTACAACGGATGCCAGTGGTCAACCGCGACCCACTGCCCTGGCAGCCCCGCATCCGCAGCAATGCGCCGACACATCTCCTGATCCGTGGCGACACAGGCAGCCCCGGGCCCGTAGTCCAGCCCGGCTGGCCTGAGATCCTTGGCCTGATTCCTGAAACCGATCGTCCGCTGACACGCTCCGACTTTGCTGACTGGCTGACAGCCGAAGAAAACCCGCTGGTTGCCCGCGTCTGGGTCAATCGGATCTGGCAGCATCACTTTGGGCGCGGGCTGGTTTCCACATCCAGTGACTTCGGAATCGAGGGCAGCCCACCTTCACATCCGGAATTACTCGACTGGCTGGCCGCTGAACTCATGCAGAATAACTGGAGCACCCGCCACATCCAGCAGCTCATCGTCAACTCCGCAACCTTTCGCCAGTCCGCCGACTTCGATCGCACGGACTCAGAAACGGATCCGGAGAATCACCTGCTGCATCGCTGGCCCGCACGACGTCTGGAGGCAGAAACTATTCGTGATTCAATACTTGCCGTCAGTCAGGAACTTGATCGCACTCCGGCAGTTGGCAGTATTCCTCCACAGTCAGAAGCTCAGCAGCTGAAACGGACGATCTATCTGTACCAGCGTCGCAGCGAGCTTCCAGAAGTCATGCGGCTGTTCGATGCCCCCGATACCATCGGCAGCTGTGCGCGACGTGAGACATCCACTGTCGCGCAGCAGTCCCTGTTTCTGCTCAACAGCCACTTTATGCAGCAGCGTGCACGCAGCATGGCGAATCTGATTCGTAACCATACCGGCTCCGACACCAGACAACAGGTGATTCAGACTTTTGAGCGAGTTCTCGGCAGAACACCTTCCGACGCGGAGCTGCACCGCAGCGAACTGTATCTGACCGCAGCGGTCGCAGACTCTGCAGATGAACAGCTGCGTCGATTCTGCCAGGCAATGTTCAGCCTGAACGAATTCCACTATCTCCCCTGAAACTGCAGGACCGGATCAAGGCCAGTATGATGAGTTCGAACGGAAGTCCAGTGCATCTCTGCAGACCCTCGCGTCGCACACTGCTGGCGGAAAGTGCGCTGGGATTCGGTACGCTGGCTCTGAAATCGCTTCTGGCTGCAGAAGAAACATCAGTTGCTGCCGGAAAACTCGGCATGCTGGCACACCATCCTGCACAAGCACGCAGCATTATCTTCCTCTTCATGTCCGGAGGCCCCGGACAGACAGATACCTTCGACCCCAAGCCGTTACTGCAGCAACTGGACGGACAACGGGTTCCCGATTCGATCGCGGCCACGGTTCCGAGTATTCCGAGATCCGGGGTCTCGTCCCGCCTCATGGCATCGCCGTTCCGATTCCGACAATACGGCGAAAGTGGAATCCCGGTTTCAGAACTGTTTCCGGAAACAGCAAAGCTGGTCGATCGGCTCTGCGTTGTGCGGTCGCTGCATCATCGCAATCCTGTTCATGGTCCCGCGGAATGCCTTTCCCTGACCGGCACAGCCGTTGGCGATCGCCCCAGCATGGGATCGTGGATCTCCTGGGGACTCGGATCAGCAAACAGCAATCTGCCGGGATTCATCACGTTTCTCTCCAACTCAACAGGGCCCGCGCCACAACGGCCGGGCTGGAATTCCGGATTTCTGCCCGCACAATTCCAGGGCACCGCCATCTCCGGAACTGACTCCATCCCGTGGACATCCATGCCCGCTGCTGACTCAGATCAGCAACGTCAGGAACAACTGCAGTTCCTCAACTGGATGAATCAGGAACATCTGCTGCGTCGGGGAGACAACACCGAACTGGCAGCCCGCATCGCAAGTTTTGAGCTCAGCTTTCGGATGCAGACGGCAGCTCCGGAAGCCTTCGAACTGTCTCAGGAATCCACCTCAACGCAGGAGCTTTATGGCCTGAACGACAGTCGCACTGCTGAGTTTGGTCGCCACTGCCTGATGGCCCGCCGGCTGGTTGAGCGAGGTGTTCGCTGTGTCCAGCTGCGCAACGGAGGCTGGGATGCACACGGCAGTCTGGAATCCAATCACCGCGCTCGAGCAGCGGCAACCGATCTCCCCGTTGCCGGCTTATTACAGGATCTGCAGCAACGTGGACTTCTGGACCAGACGCTTGTTGTCTGGGGTGGTGAATTCGGCCGCACCCCGACGACTGAAGGAAACGTCACTGGATTCAAACGCGGCCGGGATCATTCACCAGCTGGCTACTCTGTCTGGATGGCAGGCGGTGGCGTCGAAGGTGGCCAGATCGTCGGTGCCACCGATGAACTGGGTTACGTGCCCGTTGAGCGATTGCTGACTCCCGCAGATCTGCACGCCACACTGCTGTATGCTCTGGGTCTGGATCAGCATCAGCTGGCCTTTCGACACCGCAATCGTGATGAAATCCCCACGGTTCTGGGCGGTCATGTCATTGGCGAGGTCTTCGGCTGACTCTGTCACTGATCCCACAGGCGCTTGTAAAACCCCGGAACATCGGGGAACATCCTTCTGCCCTGTTGATTTCCTGCTCGGACTGGCCGCTGACACCAGCTGGCGATGCACTAATTTCAGATGAAGGAACTGAACGACATGCCCTTCCTGATGATCGGGACTCAACGGTCCGGCTCAAATCTGTTACGGCTCATGATCAACCAGTTGCCAGGCATCGTTGCCCCTCATCCGCCCCACATCATGGAACGTATGGGCCCCCTGCTGCCGGAATACGGCCCGCTGACCGTTCGAGCCTTCAGCCAGCTGATTGAAGACGTTTGCTGGCTGATCGAAGCCAATCCAGTCCCGTGGGAGGGCGTGATTCTTGATCGCGGTCAGATTCATGATCGCTGCCAGGAACGATCTCTGGCAGCCGTCTTTCGTGCCTGCTATGACCTGCTCACTGAAGCCGTCTCTGCAGATGACTGGTGCTGCAAGAGTCTCGCCAACGTGCATTATCTGAAGGAAATTGAAAGCAGCTTCTGCGATGACGCTCGATATATCCATCTGTATCGCGATGGTCGCGACGTTGCGTTGTCGTTTCGCAAGGCAATTGTCGGTGACAAACACTGGTATCACCTGGCTCGTCAGTGGCACAGGGAACAGCAACTTGCACTCCAGCTGAAGCACCAGATTCCAGCCGATCGTTTCTTCTCGGTGCAGTATGAAGAACTGACTGAAAATCCCGAGAAAATCCTCCGCGGCCTGTGTGAATTCATGGGGCAGGAATATCGAACGGAAATGATGAACTACCACGAATCATCGGAAGCAGGTCGCACCGCCACGGCCGGTGCAATGTGGGCCAATGTCGGCCAGCCCGTGAAATCTGACAACAGTCGAAAATACCTTACCCAGGCGACTCCGGAAGAACTCAGCATTTTTGAGTCGGTAGCCGGATCATCATTAAGTGAACTGGGCTATGAGCGGCACTTCATCCAGCCTGGTGAGGAACACCAGTATTCTGAGGACACTCTCCGGCAGTTCGATGAAGAAAATCGTCAGCTCCAGGCAAAAGTGATGGAAGAGACGTCGGAAGCCGACCTTCGCAAACGCGAACCGCAGGTCGTCATCATGCGCATTATCCGACATCGACTCGCACTCAGTGCACCAACGGGGGCTTCACGGAATGCAGCGGGCGTCTGAACAGGAATCTCCGGACTCAAAAAATCAGGAACAACGGGTTTCGCTCCTGTTCCTCGCGCTGGCATTCCTCAAGGTAGGACTGACTGCGTGGGGCGGCTTCATGGCGCTCGTCTCCATCGTCCAGGGCCTGCTTGTTGAACGTCGCCGACTCCTGACTGCCGAAGAGATGCTGGATGGAATCTCACTGGGACAACTGCTGCCGGGACCAATGGCGGTCAACGTTGTCTCCTATGCTGGCTATCGACTGGGACGCGGCGCCGGTGCCCTCGTCAGCGCAACAGCCGTACTCCTGCCTTCATTCTTTCTTGTGATCGGGCTGACCTGGGTCTGGATGAACTATGGCAATATCCCGGCAATTGACAGCGCCATGGCCGGATTTCCGCCAGCCATCGCCGCCATCATCATCAGTGCCGGACTCGGTATGGCGAAGAAATCTCTGGCCGGAAGAACGGAAGTCCTGCTTGCTGTTTCGTCGGCCGGGCTTCTGATCACTGTCGGCGGATTCTATCTGACAATCAGCGTGATCGCGGTGGCCGCCTGCGTTGGACAGATTCTCTGGTTTCGCCGGTCAGCAACCATGAATCCGGTACCGGCAACACGACCGCCAGTAAGTATGGCCAGCCTTCTCAAATGGGGTTCCGTCACGCTGTTTCTGCTGATACTGCTGGCCGCATTTCTGCTCTTCGCAGAACACCCTGTACTCCTTGAGTATCCGCTGCTGCACCTGTTCAGTCTGTTTGGCGGCATGAGCCTGATGCTGTTCGGTGGTGGCTTTGTCTTCATTCCCATGATTCAGGAAACCGTTGTGGGGAATCTGCAGTGGATTACTGCCGAAGAATTCTCCACTGCCCTCGCAATTGGACAGGTCACTCCCGGACCAATCCTTGTGAGTGCAACAGTCATCGGATTTCGACTACATGGCCTTGCCGGAGCTCTTGTTGCGACAGTCGGAATCTTCCTGCCACCATCGTTGCTGATGATTATGGCCTCGCAGGCACTCGAAACCATCAAGGGATCCCCGGCCGTTCAGGCATCACTTCGCGGAATTCGCGCAGCAATTACTGGCCTCGTTTTCGCCGCCTCAGTAACGGTAATGAAGACCGCAACCGCTGAATGGCCGGTCGCGGTGATCTTTTTCGGATCACTGGTCTCGCTGATCCGTTTTCGTATCGACGTAATCTGGATTATCCCCGCCGCCGGACTCCTCGGACTCTGGTTGCTCTGATGCACCAACCGAACCTGATTCCAACCTGAACTCGGCGGGCAGCCTCGATTCATATTCCCTTTCGACAATAAATCCGCAGAATGCATCAGCCAGCTTTCCCGGAAAACTGACCATGACGTCCGCACCAGCCATCCGCAGGCCCTGCCTGTTTCTGACCGCCTGCATTTTCCTTTCGATGACGCAGCTGCAGGCAGATGAGACATCAGCTGATGTGCCGCAGCCCGGGCTGATCCGGCAGCTGATTGCCCACCGCGGGGCCAGTGCGGAGCGACCGGAATGTACAGCCGCCGCAATTATTCGCGCGATCGAAACCGGGGCGACTGCCGTCGAAGTGGATGTTCGCACCAGCGCCGACGGGCAGCTGTTCATTCTGCATGACGCCACGCTGGACCGAACCACAAATGGCACCGGAGCAGCCTCTGAGCTGACGCTTGCCGAATTGCAGGCACTGGATGCTGGCAGCTGGTTCGATCCGAACTATGCCAATCAGCGAATTCCTTCGCTCATTGAAGCAGCAGAACTCTGCAGCGGCCGCATTGACCTGCTCCTGGATCTGAAGGAACAGGGCGAGGCCTATGATCGGAAGGTGGCTGAGACCATTCAGCAGCATGGCGATCCCGCTCGCACCATTGTAGGTGTTCGCAGCGTTGCACAGGCACACGCATTTCGCCGGTTGTTGCCGGCAGCTCGGCAGCTGGGACTGATTCCAGCGCTGGACCAGATTGAAGCCTTTGCTGCCGCCGGTACAGAAACGATTCGAATCTGGCCCCGCTGGCTGGACGATGAATCGGAACCGGTTCGCCGAGTTCGCACAGCTGGCTGCCAGCTCCATCTGAACGGTACCCTCGGCCTTCCTGATGAGACGCTCAGCCTCCTGCAGCATCAGCCGGACTCTTTGTCGTCAGATCACCCGGCAAGACTTCGGCATACACTGCAGTGCATCGCCAGTCAGGAACTTCCAGGTCAGCGGCTGCAGCAGCTGGTGGACGTTGCTGACGGAACGACGCTGCAGATTTCGTCTGGATTTCTGCGCGAACGCTCATTCCTCAACCGCGATTACCAGATGCTGCAATTACCTCCAGGAGTCTCCGGATTACCCAGATACATCTTCGCTGGCGGAGCAGGCAATCAGGTTCGCATTCGGTTTCGAAGTCCCGCAGTCGTGCTGGCGGTCTTCGACTACAACAGCACCGGACTGTGGTCATTTCCCGATGAATTTTCCCCCGCACAAGCTGGCTGGCACCTGCTGCAGCAGCAGGCCTGTCTCGGTTCAAGTAACCCGGGTAACGAACAACACCCCCACCTTGCTGACATCTGGTATCGCGAATTCGCTGCACAGCAGGAACTGCTGCAGCTGCCACAGTGGTGGCTCTGCCTCGGAATCGTCACCCCGGAGCAGGCTCGGGCGATTGAGGGATTTCAGCCGGGACTGATTTCCCGGAACCCCGTGTCTCTGCCGCAGTATTCGTGGAGTACTGTGGCGGCACAGGAACACCTGCGGCTTCCGGAATTCCGCTCCGCGACAGACTTTCGTGACTGGCAGGCCACGCAGCGGAACAGGTTTCGAGAACGATTTCTGTACCCACACGATGGAGTCGTTGAACTGCACGCTCACGAGCCGATCCAACGCGATTTCGGAACGCAACAGCAGATTGATGTCACACTCAATGGTCGCCGAATCTTCCGCTACTTCCGTCTGCAGCCGCGAAACAGAAAAGAACCAGGTCCGGCAGTTGTCTGTTTCATGGGGCATGGTCGTGTGACGCAGCTTCTCGGCGAAGATGACAGCTATCAGCATGCCTGTGCGCGACGGTTTGCCGAACTCGGTTACCTTGTGTTCGCCATGGAAAATGTGGGGATGAGCCCGAAATCCGACACTCATCTTGATCTCGACCAGTCACTGCGACTCGAAGGGTACGGCTGGTACAGCTTGCTGTTCGCACATCAGGATATTCTGCTGCAGCAGGTCTTTCGCGACGAACTGGTGAATTCGCAGCAGGTTGGTGTCGCTGGCGTATCCACCGGGGGGCTGCTGGCACTCTCAGCAGCGGTACTCGAACCTCGAATTGCTGCCGCAAGCATTCAGGGCATCTTTGGCAGCATGCGCGTCAGCTTTATCGCAGATCGCCATCGCCATTGTAGCTGTGGAGCCATCGCGGGACTGCTTCCTGAATTCGACCTGCCTCACCTTGCCTTGCTCACGGGTTCCTGCCAGCTGCAGATCTGCAACGGCAGCGACGATGGCTTTCCCCCGCAGGAAGCAGAACGCTGCCTGCGCATGATCGAACCATTGTTGGAATCTGTCGGAGCTCCAACGCCGGAACTGCGGATGCCGACGGGACGTCACGAATTTCAATTCGAAGTGGCGGCAGAATTCCTGAACACAACTCTCCGGTTTCAGCCTGACGGATCGCACTGATCGTTCCTGCCTGAATCTGACCAGCGACTTTCCGGAGGCCCCACCAGTGACAGGATCTGCTTCGTCTTCTGACTGGTTGCTGATCTTGTCACTTCAGCCACTTCCTCGGAACTCACCCGCACGATTGTCTCCAGTCGTTCTTCGCTCAGATAAGCTGTCCACTGTTGCCTGATCTGAGCCGCCATAGTTGCGTTGTCCGCCCCCGGAGACCGCACATACCTGATCAGAAGATGATTGCGTTCCTGCTGGATCACCTGCCACTGACGGATATTCCTGATCTGATACATCTGCGCCTGAAAAGACAATGGCTGATAAGCCACATAGTCGTTGTCGCCTCGCTGCAGCCAGATAATCTCATCGCTGCGACCTTCCAGAATGATCCACGGCAATGGAGATCCGCATTCGCATTCGCCAGTTCCGTAAGTAATCGAATCTGTCAGCTGGAGTCGTATCACGGGCTGAAATCGATTGATCAGATTTGTCAGCAGCACGTGGTGAGATCGCTCACCTGCCGGGACCGGACGATCACTCTCATCAACCGCCTCAAGAACTACGTAGTCACTGTTGATGTGCATCCGCCCGGAACGGCATTCGTTTCCCAGAACAGTGCATTCAGTCGCGCCATACTGAGCAGTCAGCACAGCCCCGGGAAAGACACGCTTCACCGCCTCCTTGCCGATCCTTGAAAAACCCTCACTGCCCGAAGAAATGAACTCCGGACTGATCTTCAGCTCACCGTCTTCTGCACGATAAGCCAGCAGCTCCAGAATATTCGCGTAGCCATGAAGATAGTCCGGCTGAAACTCATTCAGTTGCCTGACAGTCTCGGCCAGGGGAAGCTCTGCTGGAAACAGACGCACATCGGCGAAGAGTTTCCCTTGTTGCCGTCCGTCCAGACATGTCTGAGTAGAAACGCAGCTGGACAAGCCGGAGACAACAAAACCCATGCGGTATCGCCGCCGACCAATAAAACGCAGCAGATGCCGCCAGCCCAGCCGCTCCCGAAATGTTCTCGCAAAAACAACGGCACGCTGGATATCCCAGCTGCGGCGATCATTCAGAAAATACGCCGGCTCGCCCGTGGTACCGCTGGTCTGTGATACCAGATACCGGTCTCGAACTTTGGTGATGCGCCCGTCCTCCCGCTGGATTGCCTCACGCGCTTCACTGAGCGAAATCTGCGGACCACAGAATGTCTGCGGGAAATGATCCATCATCTCACGACAATTGACTGACCTGATCTCTTTCAGTCGGATCTCTGCATCTGAGGAACGTGCAATTCTGCCCGCCTGAAATGGGCTGCGCTCTGCCGCGTAATGCAGCAGGTGGTTCAGCCGTTTCTGCTGCAGCTGAAACACTGCTGAAGAATCTGCAAATCGCTCTCGCTGCATTGCCGCCAGTAAGGAACAGACAAAACGACCGGAAGCCATTGTTCAAAACCTCATGCATTCAGCGGCACAACAACCATCATCCACGCTGCCGTAGAACCCGCGAATGGGGCACTGGACTGATTCACCGCTGAGAATAGAAAAATTTCGGAATTTGTGGCACCCCCGCCGATCGGCTTTCGCATTGCTGATGAACTCGCACCCAACCGACTGACTGACACCGACGTGCTCCGTCATCTTGTATCCACCAGAGAGAAAGAAAAACTCATGTTTAACTCCATTGCTTTGAGCCGAATGGCGTTCGCAGCCACACTCATCGCCGCGGCAACCGCTGCCGCCCCACGCACCAACGCAGAAGACGATGGGCCAGGACGCGGTCGACGTCCCGAAGCCGGGCAGCAAAGCCGTGGCGAACGCCCCGAAACAAATCGCGCAGGTCGTCAATCTGGACACGGACAGGCAAGAGCTGAAGAAGGCCGACGT
>JALRDR010000378.1 GCA_023262145.1 Planctomycetaceae bacterium
AACATATTAATACAGGAAAACCTTTATTTAATAATGCTTTTTCAAATTGTTGTCGAAGTTTTTCAAATTCATTTTCTTTGCTCTGCATGGAATCAATGAGATGGCTGCGGGAACGGTTCTGGGCAAGCTGATTCCTGCTCAACGCAGGGGGCGTCTGCAGGCTGCTGCCGCTTTCGTGGGGACCGGTTGTGCCGTGGCAATGGCACTCCTGCTGCTCAGCCGCTGGCTGGAGCAGCCTGGTCAGCTCCCGTTTGGAAAGATCTTCCTGTTTGTCGGTACGGTGATGATCCTGGCGTCGCTGACGATTCGATTTCTGCGTGAGCCGGCTGACGAGGTGGCAGAGGGGCGAGGATTCCTGACTCCCCGCAAGGCCATCAGCGGTGTGTTGAGCAACCTGCGCGGCGATCGTGTATTTCGACGCTTGTGCGGAATGGCGATGTTGTTTGTATTCGTGCAGTCGCTGTTTCCGCATTTCCAGCGTGTGGGTCTGGATGCTCAGAATCAGTCCCTGCAGGTGCTGATGATCTGGGTGATTGCTCAGCATCTTGGCGCTGTCAGTTTCAGTACGCTCACGGGAATCCTGGCTGATCGATCCGGTGTCAGAGCTGCGTTGCGACTGTTGCTTCCGTGTGCAGCAATCGCTCCTCTGCTGGCAGTTGTTCTGGCGCGTCAGTTTCCGGGGTTCTACTGGCTGACGTTTTTCTGGATTGGGCTGGTGCCGGTGACATTTCGCATGCAGGTGAATTATGCGCTGGAGATCGCGCCTGCGGAGAAGCATCCGGAGTACATCAGCACGCTCAATCTGTGCATGACACTTCCATTTCTGATGTCCCCGGGCATTGGTTATCTGGTTGAACGGATTGGGTACCTCGCGCCGTTTCTGGCGGTATCGGGGGTAGTCGGACTTGGGGCAGTGGCAGCGTTCCTGTTGCCAGAGCCACGAGAGCCGGGGGCGCTGCAGGATTTTCGGTCCGGGAACTGAGCGGAGCAAGCCGGGAGTAATCTGAGTGAATGAGCGCATACTTCGAGCCGACGAGCTGCACACCCCCGATGGACTCCACAGGCTCGCTGAGCATTATCGGGGGCTGTTGCTCAACGATTGCCTGCCTTTCTGGTTTCCACGCAGTCTTGACTTTGAATATGGGGGCTATCTGCATTGTTTCGATCGCGACGGCAGCCTCGTCGACACGGACAAGTCCGTCTGGGCCCAGGGGCGGATGTCATGGATGCTGTTTACGCTCAGCAGGGAAACGCAGCTAGCGGCTGCCGAGACTCGTGCGGAATGGCAGCGCTGGGGAGAATTCGGGCTGGAGTTTCTGAAGCGGCACTGCTTCAGTGAGTCAGCTCCGACGGCCGGTGAAGTCCAGATCCCCCGGCAGCTGTACTTTCAGGTTACTCAGGATGGTCAGCCACTGCGGAAGCGGCGGTATGTTTACAGTGAGGCGTTTGCTGCGATTGCCGCTGCAGCGCACTATGGAGTGACAGGAAACACCGATTCGGCGTCACTTGCGGAAACGCTGTTTCAGACGTTTGTGGAGGTGAATTTTACGCCGGGAATCGCTCCTTCACGGGGGACAGAAGTCCGACCGACAACCGGTCTTGCGGCGCGGATGATCACGCTGGTAACGGCTCAGGAATTGCGTCTGCATCTGGGGGATACAGCAGAAAGAAGTCGCTGGCTGGACCGGGCCATTGAGGAGATTCGGGAGCTGTTCATCAAGTCGGATCTGCAATGCGTGATGGAGGTTGTGGGACCTGCAGGGGAAATCATCGACCACTTTGACGGCCGGACACTGAATCCGGGCCATGCGATTGAAGGTGCCTGGTTTCTGCTTGAAGAAGGTCGCCTGCGGCACGACGAGCGGCTGGTACAGACCGGTTGCCAGATGCTCGACTGGATGTGGTCTCGCGGCTGGGACAGGGAATTCGGCGGCCTGTATAGTTTTCGAGACGTCCACAACAAGCCAGTGCAGGAGTACTGGCATGAAATGAAATTCTGGTGGCCTCACGACGAAGCACTGATTGCCACGCTCATGGCGTGGCTGCAGACTTCGGAACCCCGCTATCTGGAATGGCACTGTGAGCTGTTCAACTGGTGTTCAGCCCATTTCGCTGATCCGGAATATGGTGAGTGGTATGGCTATCTGCATCGGGATGGAAGTCGATCCGGTTCACTCAAGGGGAATCTCTGGAAGAGCTTCTTTCATCATCCCCGAGCGCTCTGGAAATGCTGGAAACTGCTGCACGAACAGCAGCCTGTTCAGACTGGCTGAAATGCGCCAAGTTCCTGCAGTTGTGATCGCAGCAGCTCGGTTTCCGTATAGATGCGACTATTGATGCCCATGTCTGCGGCCTGACGAATATATTCTGCGATATCGTCCGTATAGAAGCACTCCTCTGCAGGACACTCTGCTTTCTGCAGGGCCGCAGAAAAGATGGCCGTGTCCGGCTTCATGGCTCCAACTTCAAAGGAGGTGACCAGATCATCAAACAGCTCAAGCACGGAATAGTTCCGCTGTACATATTCGAGGTGAGGCAGACTGGTATTGGAGAGCAGAACCAGTCGTCGTCCTGCATTCTTCAGATCGTGCAGCACCGGCAGAATGGATTCGTTCAGACAGAAGATTGCAGAGACGGCTTCCTTCAGCTGTTCCGTGGTAAAGTCCCGGTGACTTGTCTCACGCAGCGACTGGGCAAGTTGTTCAGAGGTGATCTGTCCTTTCTCCAGAGCCACCAGCTGACCGCTGTCGATGAATAATCGCCGGACTTCCGACTGATCAATGCCTGTCAGTTCAGCGACGTTCCGGTACATCAGGTCATGGGAAAAAAACACCAGGACATTGCCCATGTCGAAGAAGCAGGTCCGGATTGTCATGGTAGTGAGCTCTGGGGTTGCGATTGCGATTGCCTGCCTTCCTGGACGTCTCTGCAGTGCAGCAGGATTCCGACGAAAGTCCAGCGTGTCAGCTGCTGGAATCGCCCTGAATCAGCTCACCAGCCAGATTTTTCCAGCGCTGGCTGCCGCTTACAGGCGAGACCGTTATATTCTGCACTGCGGATTTCATCGACGCAGCTGTCGTGGCATGTGCCGTGGAAATCCGCAGCTGGAATTAACATTGTGTCTTACAGACAGGGAACTGCGGAACTGGCATCCGTTTGTTTTCTGCAGTACGGGAAAGAGCAGGAGAGTTACATGTGGCAACGGATGACATCAGCATTCCTGCTTCTGCTTCTTTTGTTCTGTACCAGCACAGCAATTGCCAGTGCTGAAACTCTGACAGAGTGTCAGGAGTTGTTCCGCAAGGGTGATTATGAGGCCTGCCTGGCTGCCGTGGCAACGGCAGTGGAAGAGCGCAAATACGGCGAAGACTGGCCGATCCTGAAGGTGCAGGTTGAGCTGATACTGGGGAAGTACCCGGAGGCGCTTGAGTCAGCGGCTGCTGGAATTGAACGTTATGCATGGAGTGTTCGTCTGCGACAGATTCAGTACGAGGCTGCGCTGGCCAACGGGAATACGGAGCTGGCCGATGAAGCTCTGGTTCGGATTGAGCAGATGGTGTCCGCCTCTTCCTGGCGCTATACAGATGCGGATGATCTGGTTGCGCTTGGCAAGGTCGCTCTGGTCGTTGGCGCAGATGCACGAGCAGTTCAGGAAGGTTTTTACGAACGTGCGCGCAGAAACTACAGCACTCGACCGGATGGTTTTGTTGCGGCTGCCGGACTTGCTCTGGAAAAGGGCGATCCGCAGATGGCCGTTGATCTGCTGGAACCCGTTCTGGAGAAGTTCAGCAGCGAGCCGGCAGTACTGCTGCTGCTTTCTGAAGCACTTGAGAGCGGCAATTCTGCTCGCTCTGCTGATTTACTGCAGCAGACGCTCATGCAGAATCCAAACTACTATCCGGCGCTGATCAAGCTGGCGGATCGAGCAATTGACAAGGAAGATTACAGCGGAGCAACAGCCCAACTTGATCTGATCCTGGCACTCAATCCGCACCACCCGGAAGCTCATGCCCTGAAATCGGTGATTGCTCATCTGCAGAATCGCCCGGAGGATGAGGAAGCGGAGCGGGCAGCTGCATTGAAGTATGCAGCCCGTAGTCCGCTTCCGGACTTTACGATTGGGCGCAAGCTGTCACGCAAGTATCGCTTCAGCGAAGGTGCCGCAGCGCAGCGTCGGGCGCTTGAGTTTGACGAAAAGTTCGTGCCGGCAATGGCGCAGCTTGCCGAAGATCTGCTGAGACTTGGTCAGGAACAGGAAGGCTGGGAGCTGGCAGAATCTGCAGCCACAGCGGATCCCTACAACGCGACCCTGTTCAATCTGCTGCAGCTGCGTGACAGCCTGGGACGCTTTCGGCTGATCAGCAGTGAGCATTTTGAAGTTCGTATGGAGGCCCGTGAAGCAGACATCTACGGGGACACAGTTCTGAACCTGCTGGAGCGTGCCTGGGATGAGGCCACGGTACGTTACGACTTTGACCCACAACTGCCGGTGCGTGTTGAGATCTACCATCGCATCGACGATTTTGCAGTCCGCACATTTGGTATCCCGGATGTGGCAGGATTCCTGGGGGTCTGTTTCGGGCAGGTGATTACGGTAAACAGTCCGGCAAGTCGTCGCGATACTCCGTCTGACTGGCAATCCGTGCTCTGGCATGAGTTCTTTCACGTGGTAACGCTGCAGAAAACGGGCAACCGGATT
>JALRDR010000395.1 GCA_023262145.1 Planctomycetaceae bacterium
CACGTGAAGCATCCGTCTATGGCCAGCAGTACCTGCAGCAGCTGCTGACACACTTGTCAGGCTTTGCTCACCCTGAGTGTCGAAGGATGATCAACCAGTGCTGCCGCGACGCCAACAGCTGGGTTGCGGAGCTCGCCAGAACTGCTCGACAGCAGGCCCGATCACGCTCTCCGGCATTTCGTGCGCTGATTGAGGAATATCAGCTTCGCCAGTCCGGCGACAACGACGGGGCTCAGTCCGCGCTTGAGACAGCGCTGCGACTGGATCCATATCTTGTTGATTCGTGGGTTCGCAGAAGCTCCACTCGCATGCATGCAGGGAATTTTGAATCGGCTATGCAGGACCTGAAAAAAGCAGACACGCTGTCCCCCGAAAATCCCGAAGTGCTCAGCATGACTGCCCTCGTCAATATCCGTCTCGGTAATGTGCAGGAGGGCCTGGCTGCAACTGACGCCCTGATCGCCGAAATGCCAGACGACGACTACGCGCTCTACAACGGAGCCTGTACGTATTCCAGGGCGGCTGAACAGGATGGCACTTCTGCAGCCGATCGTGAATCATGGCGTGATCGTGCCATACAGTTGCTGGAGCAGACGAATGCCACAGGCTTCAACGATCATGAGCATCTGGTAAAGGACCCGGATCTGATCAGCCTGCATGTACACCCGCGCTGGGATGCAGTCGTCGCCGCAGCCCGTGGCAATGCTGACAAAAAGAACGAAGACAACGAGTAGATCTGCCTCGTCGTGACACACTTCAATGTGCCCCGACTATTCTGACTCACTCAGTCGCCCGTCCTGCATCTTCAGTACTCGGTCTGCAATGTCAAGAATGCGAGGATCGTGCGTTACCATCAGAATCGGACGCTTCTGCTCCCGGGCCAGTCGCTGCAGAAGCATCACCACCTCTCGACCAGTCACACCATCCAGTGCAGAAGTTGGTTCATCAGCCAGCACAAGGTGGGGACCACAGGCAAGTGCTCGAGCAACCGCGACCCGCTGCCGCTGCCCCCCTGAAAGCTGTGAAACGGCGTAATCCATCCGATCTTCCAGACCAACTTCCCGCAGCATGTCTGCCGAACGTGCCCGAGCTTCGCCCGGCGACACCTCCGGATGCAGATCGAACATTACGCTCACGTTCTCTCGGGCTGAAAGAAATGGCAGCAGATTATGGGCCTGAAAGATAAACCCAATTCGCCGCCGCAGCGAAAGCACCGTCTGTGTATCAGCATCCCGAAGCTGATATCCCAGCACACTCAGATGCCCCTCCTGCATCCGCCTCAGACCAGCAATCAGTGTCAGCAGAGTCGTCTTTCCGGATCCGGATGGCCCCGTCAGCAGCACCACTTCGCCCGCCTCAATCTGCAGGTCGACATCAAACAGAATCTGCTTCCGAAGCTCACCTTCACCAAAACTGAAGCAGATGTCACTGCCGCAAATGACTGACGGCTCATGCTGATCTTCAGTCACCATGAGCAGTCAGATCCAGCGAGGACAGGATTTCTTCACAGGCCGCGGAGCGATTGAGGGCATAGAAATGAATTCCCGGCACCCCTTCATTGATGAGCTGCTGACATTGTGTCACAGCAAACTCAACTCCAATCCGGAATTGCTGATCCGGATCATCCTGAGCTGCCTGAAGACGCTCAGAAAGGTCTGCAGGTACAGCCGTTCCGCACATTGCCGTGATTTTCTGAATCCGGGCGTAGTCCGTAATGGGCATGATTCCGGGTACCAGTGGGACCGTGATTCCCGCTGCGTCATACCTTTCGCGAAAGCGGAGGAAACATTCATTGCTGAAGAACAGCTGCGTAAAAACTGCGTCGGCGCCGCTATCAACCTTGCGCTTAAGATTCTGCAGATCCTCCTCAGCAGTCGCCGCCTCAAGATGCTTTTCCGGATAGCCCGCGACACCAATCCCCAGATCAGGGTGCCGATTTCGGATCAGCTCCACCAGCTCATTGGCATAACTCAGACCGCCCGTCACTGCACGAAACTCATCCTGTCCTTGTGGTGCGTCACCACGCAGCGCCATGATGTTCTGCACTCCCGCTGATACTGCACGATCAAGCCAGTCTTCCAGTTGCTCACGGTTGGCACCCACACAGGTGAAATGCGCCATTGCGGGACAACCGAGCTCGCTCAGGATCTGTTCACACCACCACAGCGTTCGCTCCTGAGTCGAACCACCGGCACCGTAGGTACAGGAAATAAATCCCGGGGAGTACTGCAGCAGCCGCTGCAGGCTCTCTTTGACGGCGACATCACCTGCGGGTGTCTTTGGAGGAAACATCTCAATCGACAGCACTGGTCTGCTGCTGCCAAACAGCTCTCTCAGCCTCATCTTCGAACTTTCAAAGGAACCCGTCAGGCTCGCATGGAAAACGCAGCACATGCTGCACTGAAAAACTGTATCCCGTTTGTGTCAGGAAACTGCAGTTCAGCGGGACGTGGGGACAACTCGATGGAAGTGCAATTCCACGTCACGATCAATGACTCGCCGAAGCCCTTCCACCAGACAGGTTGGTTCGTGATCAGTCTCTCCAAGTCGCTTGACCTCTTCAACCGAAGTGCCCGGATTCACACTGAATGCCGCCTGATAGATTGTCTGATTCCCAGCATCGAGTTCAGGAACAATGAAGTGCACCGTGGCCCCGTAACACAACATGTGGTGCTGGTAGGCATCTTCATAGGGACGAAAACCGGGAAACGAAGGCAGCAGACCGTGATGCAGGTTGATGATGCGGCCACCGGCAAATTTCCAGCACAGCTCGGCCGGAAGAACCCTCATGTATCTGGCGAGGACAACATAGTCCACGTTGTACTGATCGATGGTCTCCTCCAGTCGACCGTAATCAGGGTTTCCACGTTCATCTCCGATCGATTCCCACGGTACATCAAACTGCTCGGCGATACTGCGACAGGCATTTCTGTTTCCTGCCATCACCGCCACCTCCGCCTTGAGTCGTCCATCGCGCACTGCTCGCAAGACCGCCAGAGGCGGCTCTGTGCGATATGTCGTACAGATTGCCAGCCGCGGCAGACGGTTCCCGTCATCCCGCGACCAGACTCGAATCTGCAACCCACGGTCCCTGCCAATCCGGGTCAGTGTGTCACGCAGATCACACACATCGCCAGCTGTCCACTCGATTCGCAGCAACATCGCAAACAGATGCTCAGAATCCCTGTCATACATCTGGATCTCATGGATGTTCGCACCAGCGTCAGTCACGAAATGAACTATCGGATCAGCGAGCCCCGTATTGTCGGGACCAACAGCGGTAATCGTAACCTGCATATCTCGAACTTTCCTGAACGACGGATGCCTGCAATGACACAGGTTCACATCGGCGAACACCACAACATCAGCTGACCTGAAAGAAAACGACGGAGCTCCGAGGAGCTCCGTCGCATATCCTTTACCACTGTGCCAGATCAGAATCAGCTCTGATCCGTTTCGTTTCCGTCCCTGCGTCGAGCAGACACAAGCCCCAGAACGCTGCCCAATACAGAAGCGATCAGTGCCCCACGACCACTCGTGCTCCGCTCAGAAACCGGCAAAGATGCAGTCGAAACTGCTGCAGGTGCAGCGGCCACAGACTCTTCCCACCACGCCTCATTCTGCCATTCAGAGAGCACTTCTTCAGTGAGCTCAACAGCTTCGGTGGCCATCTCAGACGCTGTACGATCTGCTGCTGCTGCAACCGGATC
>JALRDR010000485.1 GCA_023262145.1 Planctomycetaceae bacterium
CGGAATGGCTGATGGTTCGGTGCAGTTTTTGTCGGAGAACATTGACCTCGGTCTGTATCAGTCCATGGCAACCCGAGCCGGCGGAGAAGTTGTCGGTGAGTTCTGACACTCTGGCACTTCCTCACAGCTCATCCATTTCAGGAGCAATTTCCGATGCTGCGATTCGCATCACTTCTTCTGCTCGCATCCCTTCCTCTCTGTGGTTGCAGTCCCGGCAATTCCATGGACTATGACAAAGTCGATCTCGTCAGAGTCAGCGGCAATGTGATGCTTGACGGAACGCCGCTGCCAAAGGCGGTCATTGTGTTTGAAGATCCGGCAACCGGTGGGATCTCTTTTGCAAGAACAGATTCGGCCGGCAATTACACCCTGCAGTTCGACAGTGAAGTCGACGGTGTAACCGTGGGGCCGAGGGTTGTACGCATCAGCACCGCCATGAAAATCCTCGGACTTCGCGGTGAAAGTGATGGCGAAGCAGGTGACGGAGAAGCTGATGGGGAGTCAGGAGACTCGGAAGATGGACAACCCACCGCCGGCATTGAGCAGGTTCCTGATTGCTACCACCGCAACTCTGCGCTCAGGCTGGAAGTCCGTCCCGACTCCACTACGTTCAACTTCAGACTGAAATCCGACTGCAGCGTCACTGCCCCGGAGTAGCGGAGATCAGACCATCGGATGCCGCTGAGTTTTCTGTACCAGCAGTTCGATGCAGGCCGAGATCCCTTTGGAACCGAGTTCCCTGTGAAACCAGGTTCCCTGTGAAAGTCTCGGCTGGGAAGCGGCACGAGGACGCACTGTGTCTCACGACTGCTGCAGAAACAGCTGCACAGCGCGTCGATTGGATTCAAAAGCGAAATCCTGCAACGGAATCTGGTCGCGTTCACAGAAAAAGCAGGACTGAACCTCACCCGCCTGCAGGCGGATCCCCGCAGTCGTCCTGACCTCAGCAGTGAAGAACAGATCCGTCACCGGCAGGATGGCTTTCTGATAAACATATTGGTTCGGGAAGCTGCCGAGATACCTCATTGAAGTCGCTTCGAGGTCAACCTCTTCCCGAATTTCACGTACCAGAGCTTCTTCTGCCGTCTCACCGGGGTCACAGAACCCGCCCGGGATCCCCAGGAGTCCCCGCCCGGGATCCCGGTCACGTACAAGCAGGAGCACACGTCCGGCCTGATCGGTGATAATTCCGGCCACGGCAGAAACCGGGCCGAAGTGATGACGATGCTGACAGTTCTGGCAGTGAAATGGTGTCTGACCGACAGCATCTGCTGAAGTGCCACAGCGTGGGCAGTACTTCCAGGTATTGCAGACAGGTGTGGGATTGTTGTCGGGTGTCACGGTCGTTGAGTCTGCTTGAGTTCGCGGGGTTGGAAATCGGCAAATTCGCCGCCAGCCCGCGGATTGTAGGAGTGGTTACTTCACGAACGCAGGTCGATATGTCCTGTTTTCTGTGAGGAAGCTCGATTGTTCGCAAAGCGCTGCAGAATCCTCGTCGGAGATGCAGTGGAAATGCAAAGATCGTAAACTTTACTTCCGGGTCACCCGAAATCCGGAGTGGATTTTCTGCAGAACAGCCCGTTGCTCAACCTCCTCCTTTCCCTGCCTTTGGAAGCCTTCCATGGAATTCTCCGTCCCGGCCCTCGCACCGGAGCCACTCGCAAGCCTCCCCAGCCCGGCGTACCTGATTTTTCGTGATCGTCTGCTGGCAAATCTGGACTCCATGATTCAGGTTGCAAAATCAGCTGACCGACTTCGCCCGCACTGCAAGACTCACAAAATGTCTCGCATCATTGAACTCTGGGTGGAACGCGGTGTGAAGAAACACAAGGCCGCCACAATCGCGGAATGCGAGATGTGTGCTGCCGCGGGAGCTGAAGATGTGCTGCTCGCCTACAATCCCGTCGGCCCCAACATCGATCGTCTGGTAAGTCTGGCAGAAACTTTTCCGGACTGCCGTTTTTCTGCCACCTGTGATGATCCACGCCCCCTGCAGTTACTTTCCAGAGCCGCTGCGGCTGCCGGTGTCACAATCGGAGTCTGGCTGGATGTCAATGTCGGCATGCAGCGCACCGGAATTACTCCGGAAACACCGGGTGCGGCGGCACTGTATCACAGTATCAGCGAACTGCCGGGACTGGAGCCAGGCGGCTTTCATGTTTATGACGGACATCAGCGACAGGGTGACCTGATGGAGCGGCGAGCGGCTGTGGCCGCCGAATGGTCGCGTGTGCTCACGCTGCGATCGGAGGCTGAGGCACTTGGTACGGCTGTGCCGGCATTCGCATGTGGTGGAACGCCGACGTTTCCCTGCTACGCCGCAATGTCTGATCCGGCGATCGAGCTCTGCCCAGGGACTTCCGTGCTGAGCGATTCGGGATACGGCAGTACATTTCCGGATCTGCCCTTTGCTCCCGCAGCAGCGATCCTGACCCGTGTCGTCAGCCGTCCCGCAGAAAATCGGCTCACACTGGACCTTGGCAACAAAGCTGTTGCTGCAGATCCACCCAAAGGCGCTCGTGTTTATTTCCCGGATCTTCCTGCGGCAGTACAGGACATTCACAGCGAAGAGCATCTTGTGCTGATCACGCCGGAGGCAGAACGATTCGCTCCAGGTGACGCACTGCTGGCAGTCCCGGCTCATGTCTGTCCTACCAGTGCACTGTACGACGAGGTCGCCATTGTCGATAATGGACAGATCACTGAGTACTGGAAAACAACCAGTCGCAACCGCCGCATCTCTCTGTGAATACGGTCACTGCAGCGTCACCAGGCAGACTTGTTTCTGAGAGAATCACTGGCAGTCAGACCAGGTAATGGATCAATCCCATGAGAAATGGATCAATCCCATGAATGATGTCACCCAGACCTGTCCGCTGACCCGCGGACAGGTGATGGCCATGTACTTTCTTGAGCACCGCGCCAGGCTGCTCGATTTAGCCGCGTTTCTCGACAGACTTGATCGCACCTGTGGACAGGAATCTGCAGACTTTCGCGAACAGGCTCTGTATCAGGCAATCCACCTGCTGAGTGATGGTCAGCCCCATCGTACGGCTCGCATTCTGGCACTTCTGAGTGACTGCACGGACGAACTTCCGCAGTCTGCAGAGGGAATGAAGGGCGCTCTGGGCGCTGTCCCGCTGACCACAGGAGATTCCGAATGAAGTACATCGACCCGCATATTCATATGGTGTCGCGAACCACTGACGACTATCAGCGAATGGCTCTGGCAGGCTGTGTGGCTGTCACAGAACCAGCGTTCTGGGCGGGCTTTGATCGCTCTTCCGCACAGGGATTCTTTGATTACTTCAGACAACTCACCGAATATGAGCCTCGGCGAGCAGCCCAGGCTGGAATTCAGCATTTCACATGGCTGTGCATCAACCCCAAGGAAGCTGATGACCCGGCCTTTGCCCGAGACGTCATTGCCCTGATTCCTGAATTCCTCAAGTGCGACACGGTGCTGGGAATCGGAGAAATCGGCCTCAACAAGAACACTCGCAATGAGCAGATAATTCTGGAGGAACAGATTGCTCTGGCGGAAACTCACAATCAGCTTGTACTCGTGCATACACCCCATCTGGAAGACAAACGCAAGGGGACGCGTCTGATCATGGACGCGCTGCAGGCCAGCAATATTGATCCCGGCCGAATTCTGATTGACCACGTTGAAGAACACACGGTCGGTGAAGTACTGGATCGCGGTTTCTGGGCAGGCATGACGCTCTACCCCGATACCAAAATGACGCCTCAGCGGGCAGCCGATGTAATCGAAATGTATGGCTCCGAACGAATCTGGATGAATTCTGCCGGAGACTGGGGATGCAGTGACCCGCTGGCTGTTCCCAAAGCCCAGCAGGAAATGCGCCGCCGGGGTCATTCGAACGAGTTGATCGACCAGGTGACTTACTCCAACCCACAGAAGTTTCTCAGCCAGTCGCCTCGGTTCCACATTGCCAAAAGCTGAACCGCCGGCTGTGGATTGTTCCTGCTGCGTTTCCTGAAACAGGGTTCCGATCAATGCCGCGACCTTCCGGTCACGTCACCTACAACAATACCGGTCGAGTCGTTCTGGTCACCGGGGGAGCCCGGGGCATCGGGCGTTCCATCTGCGAACAGTGGAGCGCATCCGGCGCACAGGTCGCCTGTCTGGATCGTGACTTCGAGGATGTCGATAACCTGCCGCCTGGTGTGCTTACAATTACCGGCGATACGTCCGCTGACGAAGACTGCGCTCGTGCCGTCAGCACTACGATTGCCGAATTCGGAGCAATCGACGTGCTCGTGAATAATGCCGCCATTCAACCACCCGATTCCTATCGCCCGCTGCACGAATACACCGTGGAATTGTGGAACCGAATTACATCCATCAATCTTTCCGGTTATGCATTCATGGCTCGGCACGCCCTGCGAGCCATGCTGCCACAGCAAAGCGGCGTCATCTGCAACATCTGCAGTGCTCAGGGATATCGCACGGCGCGGGAGGTTGCTGCCTACGGTCCTGTCAAAGCCGCCAATCTGCTCCAGGCAAGACAATGGGGCGTCGAATATGCACGGCATGGAATTCGAGTGGTCTCCGTCTCACCAGGGGCGATCATGACCCCGATGGTTCGCGCCACCCTCGATGCTCAGGGCGGTGAAGCTGCACTGGCAAACCGTGCTCCGATGGGCCGACTTGGCAGTCCGGAAGAAGTCGCCGCCGCCACACTCTGGATTTGCAGCAGTGCAGCCAGCTTTGTGACCGCGACTGATCTGCTGGTGGATGGCGGGATTGATGCGTTGGCCGCCTTTGCCGAGCCGTATTCGCTGCCCGACTGCGATTGAGCTGCCTCGGGGCGCTACAGCGGTCCCACCAACCGCCTCGAAAATCGACAGTAATGAGCAACTTCCGGCCATGAAAAATTGGGTCCTGAACAAAAGTTCACAAATCACTCTCTTTATTGCTTTTTTTTTTCGGCCTTGGGTACAGCTCACATCCTGCGACAGCCGTGAGTTTTTTTTTTGCCAACAGATTCAAAAACACTGGTTTTTTTATCAAAACAGCAACCTTCATGCCAAATTTTCCCCATATGCAATAACAATGCCAGAAATGTATCGACGAAGGGGTTTTCCACGACCTAACATCTTCAGGAAAGAAGAATATCCACCAATAAACCGCTCGAGACCCGGGTAAAGCATGCATCTCAACATCTCCCAGCAGATGAGGATGAGCCAGCAAATGAAGCTGGCTCCCAGGATGATCCAGTCGATGGAAATCCTGCAGCTCAACATGATGGCCTTGCATGATCGCATCGAGCAGGAACTGGTGGAAAACGTAACGCTGGAACGTCTGGAGAAATCCGATGACGGGACCCCCAACGACTCCGACAGTGACGATCTGCAGTCAATGGAGCGGGTCACACGCGAAGAGCGTGAACTTCGGAAGGACGTGGAAACGCGTGAACTGGTTGTCGAGAACGACACGGACAACAAATCAGACTTTGAGCGTCTGGTAGAGATCTCTTCCGAATGGCCGGAAGACAACGTCAATTTCGGAGACTCCCGGCCTTCGTCAAATCGCATCAGCGAAGACATGGACCGTCAGCACGACATGATGTCCAACATGCTGGCAAGACCACAATCACTGCATGAGTATCTGCTGGAGCAGTTCGCATTTTATTCCGTCCTGCCGACAGAGCGGCAGTTTGGCGAGTATCTGATTCAGCATCTGGATCACAACGGTCGCATGCAAAGCCTGCTCCCGGAAGTGCTGCAGCAGTACAACCGGGTGTATGGCGAAGAACTGACTCAGGAGCGGGCCGACAAGGTACTCGGGCTGATTCAGCATCTGGATCCTCCCGGAGTTGGTGCCAGGGACCATCGCGAAATGCTCCTGCTGCAGGTGGAAGACAGCATGCCATTTCACGAAGTGGTGCGGCGGCTTGTTTCCGATCATCTTGAAGACATCGCATTCAACAGATTGCCGCAGATTCAGAAGTCAACTGGATATTCTCTGGACCTGATCAAGGTCGGGATTGAGCAGATTCAGACGCTCAACCCATATCCAGGGCGCGGGTTTGAGCAGCGTGCGGTGCAGCGCGTGACTCCCGACCTTGCCGTGGATCGAAACGACGACGGCACTTACTCCGTCAGAATTCTCGACGAATACACTCCGGAACTTCGCATCAGCCCCCGCTATATGCGGATGCTGCAGGAGAATCCCACCGCAGAAACGCGGGAATGGATTCGTCGCAAGGTCGAATCTGCCCGCTGGCTGATCGACTCAATTGAGCAGCGTTACAGCACTCTGCGCAAGGTCGCGCAGGAAATCGTCGATCATCAGCAGGCATTTCTTGACAAGGGTCCGGAGTTCATTCAGCCGCTGAAGATGCAGCAGATTGCGGACCGTGTCGGAGTCCATGTAACCACCGTTTCCCGGGCAGTCGATGAAAAGTGGATCCAGACCTCCCGCGGGCTGTTCCCCCTGAAGCGTTTCTTCGGCGGCGGTACACAGACGGACAGTGGGAAGGATGTCGCCTGGGACACCATCCGAATTCGGCTGCAGGAGCTGATCGACAGCGAGAACAAGCGGCGTCCGCTGAGTGATGATGATCTGGTCGAAGCACTCGCCGATCAGGGCATACCGCTCGCACGACGCACGATCACCAAATACCGCAAACAGATGCAGATTCCCAGTTCGCGTCAGCGCAGAGAATACTGAGTCGGCCCGGTCGGCTGCTGCAACTCGATGCGATGCGGTCAGGAATCCGTCAGTTCCAGGTACGGATCCAGCCCCATGTTTTCATACTGTTCCAGCCGATGGCGTTCCTGTTTGAGCAGGTGCTTGCGCTGTTTTCGATGTGTCTTTTCAAGAAACTTCTGCACCTTGCGAAAGTAGCGAACAGCCGTGCGAGGCAGTTCGCCGTTACGATCAGAGATCGCCAGCTTCTGCCGCCGTTCAACTTCTCTGCGTTCGCGGCTGCGGAGTAGTTCATCTTCCAGCGAAAGAAAGAACTGAAACGAACCGGGATCTCCCTGCCGAGCTGCGCGTCCAGCCAGCTGCCTGTCGATTCTCTGTGCGCTGTGCATTTCCGTGGCGATCACATGCAGTCCACCGGCGTGACGCACCTCCTCATTCAGCAGAATATCCGTGCCGCGACCCGCCATGTTGGTGGCAATCGTCACCCGCCCTCCCTCGCCGGCTCGACTGACAATCTCAGCTTCCTGTTCGTGATGTCGTGCGTTGAGAACCTGATGCGCGATGCCGCGCGCTGCGAGAGCTGCTGACAACGACTCAGACGCCTCGACAGAAGGCGTCCCGACAAGAATGGCTCGCCCCTTTGCAGACAGATCATCAATCTGGGCCACGATGGCCTGCTGCTTTGCCGCCTGAGTCCTGAAGATGCGTGTGGTCATACCACGTCGAATACAGGGACGATTGGTGGGGATCTGAGTAACCTTGAGCCGATAGGTTTTTCTGAGTTCTCCGGCAGCCTGAGTCGCGGTGCCGGTCATTCCCGCAAGATAAGAGTACTGTCGGAAAAAGCTCTGCACGGTAATTCGAGCTGCTTCACCCGTTGCTGCTGTAATTGGTACCAGTTCCTTGGCTTCAATGGCCTGATGCAGACCATCCTGCCACTTCCGTCCATCCATGACTCGACCGGTCCCCTCATCAACAATCACGACTTTGTTATCGACGATCACGTAGTCACGATCTCGCTCAAAGGCGTGTAGTGCAGTCAGCGCCTTTTCCACCTGTGTGTAGATGCGTTCGGTATCCACAGAACTCAGCAGCGTCGGCTTGGACATCAGTACGACACGGCGACAGCCATCATCGGTCAGCCATGCATTTCTGCGCTCCGGTTCGTAAACATAATCTCGACCGGGCTCAAGTCGTCGAGTTATGCGGTTGCTCCAGCGAAACAGATTCACCGTCGCCGGATCATTGGGCTGCGTCAGTCCGATGATCAGGGGCGTTCTGGCCTCATCAATGAGGATACTGTCGGCTTCATCGATCAGGGCAAAGTAGTGACCACGCTGTACGGGCGTTTCATTGCCGTCGGGCCGCCGCAGAAACTTGCGAACGCGAATCTCACCTTCATCCTGAGACGCTCCCATGCGCAGGCGATCTCTCAGAAAGTCGAATCCCATTTCCTTCGAAGTTCCGTAGGTGATGTCAGCAGCATACTCCTGACGACGCACATCCGGCTCCATGTTTTCCAGCACTCGACCAACCTTGAGCCCAAGTGCGTTGTGCACAGGGCCCATGATTTCTGCGTCACGGGAGGCAAGATAGTCATTGACCGTCACGACGTGGCAGCCACGGCCGCTGAGTGCCCTCAGAAATGAGGGCATGGTAGCTGTGAGAGTTTTCCCCTCTCCGGTCTGCATTTCGGCGATGTGTCCTTCAAACATCGCGATCGCGCCCATGACCTGCACTTCGAAATGCTGATAGCCCAGAATGCGTCGAGCAGATTCGCGGACCAGTGCGTAGGCCTCAACGAGCAGTTTGTCGAGCGGCTTCCCGGCTCGGCATTCCCAGCGTACCTTTCGCCCCATGGCCAGCAGATCTGATTCAGAAAGGGAACTGAACTCCCTGCTGCGATCGATGACCTGTCGAGCCATCGCGCGCCAGCGCGATCGACGGGCAGCTGCCGGAAGAAACCCCGTGCGAACCTGATGACTCAAGACCTGCGTGAAACTCATACATCAACCGCCTGGAAACTGCCGACAGACAGAACTGCTCGCACGCACTTCTGACGAAGACGACGAACTAAAGTCTAGTCTCTGCCGCGATGACAGGACAGACGACCCTGGTTCTGCACCACCATGGATCCTGAGGAAGTCTGCTTTCCCCACGAAAACCCGGGAAAAACCGGCGATTACTGCAGGCTCCGGCTGAATTCTGACCGTCATAACACCTTCTCCGGGAATCACATCCGCTCTGCAGCCTGAACCCGGTTGGCGTTGCTTCCTTCAGACGCTAATCTGCTGCCTCAGACACAGCAGGAATCTTCATTTCGGCAATGACCGTCGTCTGACGCTTCCGCTGCGGTCTGCCTTCCTCAGATAATACCAGCCTCAGCCAGGACTCCGATGACCCGCGTTGCTCAGGTTTTTCAGCAGACAGTTGCAGCAGAACGAATGGCGTTCATGCCCTTCATCACAGCTGGTGATCCGGACACAGCAACGACACGTGAAGTCCTGCTGGGACTTCGCGACGGTGGTGCGGATCTGATCGAGCTGGGCTTTCCCTACAGTGACCCCATCGCTGATGGTCCCGTGATCCAGGCCTCCTACACCAGAGCCCTCGAAAATGGCATCACCGTACGGCAGATCATGGATCTGATGACCGGCCTGAAGGACGCCCAACTGCCACCTGTGCTGGCCATGGTCTCCTTCGCAATCATGTTTCGCCATGGAGTCAGCTCGTTCATTCGTGATGCAGCCGACGCTGGTTTCAGCGGACTGATCATCCCTGATCTGCCGGCAGACGAGGCTGCTGAAACCGCTGAAGCAGCTCAGGCCGCAGACATCGACCTCGTGCAGCTCATCGCACCCACAACGACGGAACGAAGAACCGAACAGATCCTGACTGCGTCCAGCGGATTTCTGTACTGCATTTCGGTCGCCGGTACCACCGGGGCACGGACAGAGTTGCCGGAAGAACTCTCCACGCAGCTGAAATCACTTCGTGCGGGATCCCGCCTGCCGCTCGCCGTGGGATTTGGCATCAGTGGCCCTGATCAGGTTGCTGCGCTCGCCGGGGTTGCAGATGGAGTCATTGTGGGTTCTGCAATTGTACGGCAACTTGCAAAAGCTGCCTCGCCCGCAGACGCAGCAGCAGCAGCACGTGAGTTCGCCGCGGCAATGAGTCAGGCGGTTGCTGCGGCAAAACCTTCACTTCAGCGTTGACCGTGGACAGACGGACTGCAGAACACTGTCTGTCGGCAGACAGCAACACGCTGCAGCCCGGCGACTCGGCCCGGCTCCAGGGCTGAATTCATGTCAGGGAAGACAGGAACTCGGCAATCATGCAGATCAATGACAGAACGGTCATTATTACGGGTGCGGCGGCAGGGATTGGCAGGTCTCTCGCGAGTGTCTGTCTCGCGCGTGGTGCAAGTCACGTCGTGCTGGCCGACATCGACCGAGATGGTGCCAGTCTTGTTGCGGAAGAACTTGGCTCAGACGCGACCGCTGCCTGCTGTGACGTTGCTTCCGAGTCCGACGTCCAGGCACTGGTCGCGAAGACACTGGATCAGCTCGGCAGAATCGATATCTTCATTTCCAACGCCGGCGTCACTGCCAAAGGGGGGCTCGACTGCACCAACGAACAATGGCAGCAAATCTGGGAAATCAATGTCATGTCCCGGGTGTATGCTGCTCGAGCAGTCGTTCCACACATGCTGGAGCGAGGATCCGGGTGCCTTGTGCAGACTGCTTCAGCTGCCGGACTACTCACTGAAATCGGCTCCGCTCCGTACTCTGTGACCAAGCATGCGGACCTCGCATTCGCCGAGTGGCTGTCTGTTCAGTATGGGCGAAGTGGCATTCAGGTCGCCTGCGTATGCCCCCTCGGGGTCCAGACCGACATGCTGGATGAAAGTGATCCCGTACATCGTTTCCTTTATCTGCAGTCGATTACCGCAGAGGCTGCCGCAACGGCGGTTGTGGAAGGGATTGAAGCCGAAGAATTCCTTATTCTTCCTCATCCGGACGTACTGGAGTTCTTTCGCAGAAAAGCCTCAGACTACTCGGGATGGCTGCGTGGAATGCAGCGGCTGCATCAGAAATTCAGCGGCCCAAATGCAGAAAAGCGAATCTGAACTGCACAGTATCAAAGCTGCCACCGCCTGTTGATTTGCGGAAACGACTTTCTCTGCGTAGCATTTCACGCTGATTGGTCGGTGGTATTCCGTCCAGGCCGTGTTCTGTTCAATCGACTCAGTTCCGCGGGAAATCTCTGATTCCTCATGGCATTCTGAGACGAACCTGAGTCTGCAGGGATCGCACAAGGACACAGCTCCGGATCACCTCGCATTTACTCGATTACTCAACCCGAATGGGAGTAAACACATGTCAACGGTTCCCACCTCCGGACGCCGAGGATTTCTGCAGGGGTCGGCAACAGCGGCCGCCGGTGCCACTCTTCTGGCAGGTCTCAGCCCCGTCAAGGCCGCTCACGTCAGCAACGATGAAACAATTCGTATCGGGCTGATCGGTTGTGGCGGTCGTGGGCGCGGTGCAGCGGCTCAGGCAATGAACACTGAAGGTCCAACGCGACTGGTGGCAATGGCGGATGCGTTCGCCGACAACCTTGATAGCGCCCTGAACACGCTCAATCGTGCTCACAAGGATAAAGTTGACGTCCCTGAAGATCGTCAGTTCGTCGGCTTTGACGCCTACAAGAATGTCCTTGAGTCCGACATTGACCTCGTGATTCTGGCAACACCACCAGGCTTTCGCCCGTTGCACTTCGAAGCTGCTGTCAATGCAGGCAAACATGTCTTCATGGAAAAGCCTGTGGCTGTTGATGCCTGCGGCGTCCGCCGCGTCATTGACGCCAACGATGTTGCCAAATCAAAGAACCTGGCTGTCGCAGTAGGTCTGCAGCGTCACCATGAGCCGATCTATATCGAAACCATCAATCGACTTTGGGACGGTGCCATTGGTCGGATTGTTGCCACTCGCGCTTATTGGAATGGCGGTGGTGTCTGGGTTCGTCCTCGACAGGAAGCACAGACAGAAATGGAATACCAGATGCGCAACTGGTACTACTTCAACTGGCTCTGCGGAGACCACATTACCGAGCAGCACATTCACAACCTTGACGTCATCAACTGGCTGATGAAAGGGTATCCAGTTTCCGCGCAGGGCCAGGGCGGTCGTCAGGTCCGCACCGGCAAGGAATTTGGTGAAATCTATGACCATCACTTTGTGGAATTCACCTATGAAAATGATGGTGACCGCTCAGTAATGCTCAGCCAGTGCCGACATATTCGCGACTGCTGGAATCAGGTCTCAGAGTATGCTCACGGATCCAATGGCTGGTGCGATCTTGCCGAAGGGCGGATCTTCAACACAAAGGGGAATCTTGTCTGGGAATACGCGCGTACTGATGCCGACGGGGCCCGTCGCAAACTGCATGACGGTCACCAGGATGAGCACCATGATCTGTTTGCTGCGATCCGCCGCGGTGAACGCCCGAACGAAGCTGAATATGGTGCATACAGCAGTATGACATCTGTCCTCGGTCGCATGGCAACCTACTCCGGCAAGGAGATCAGCTGGAACGATGCACTCAATTCTGAACTGTGCATTTCGCCTGTAGATCAGTTCACCAGCTTCAGTGATACTCCGCCAGTCCTCCCGAATGAGGATCTCACTTACCCGATTCCAATGCCGGGAACCACGAAGGTTCTCTGAGCCGTGGTCCGGCTACATTGATTTGAAAGCCTGGCTTCCCCAACGGGAAGTCAGGCTTTTTTTTGTATCAGAACTGCCCCCAGCGTTCCCTCCGGTTTGCAGAATCACCGTATCCGATACCTGCTGTCACGCTCCAGCCCTGAGGCTATGTCCAGTAGTCTCCCGTGCTTCCCACAGGAAAACGGCATCAGGCAAAATTCTTTTCGAAATCTGCGAATCACCTGGAGAGTCAGAGGGTTCAACGCCTGTAGGTCAGGATCTGCAACACACTGGCAGTGCAGCTTTGGCACTTTTGCTCAAGCATTGCAACGTCAGCCTGCATGGCCTCACTCAAGCCTGTTGAGTGAACCATGCCCGGCAATCCTGACATGGCAATCCTGACATGGCGATCCGAACGTGAATGTCTTCCGATAATTGCAACTGATCATCATTTCTTTAGCGCCACTTTACTGGTCGCGTTGGTGATGCATCAGGAGCAGACGGTCCAGAGGAAGACTTGCTGGGATCGTTCAGGGCACGGCTCTGAATCAAAGCAGATGCCACAAAGGCAAAACGTCAGCATGGGCAAAGCCTCAACGTGGGCAAAGCCTCAGCGTGACACCCAACTGCAGGGAATTGCAGCCGACAGAACGGCCTTGTGCCGAAGGGAGGGGACTGGTTGACTTCGATGCTGCCGTGTTTGCAGGCTTCGGTAGCGGACAACCAACCAGCCCCCTCCTCTCGGCACAAAACCTGTGCCCGTTCTTTGTTGATGCCTGTACAGTGTTGATCCCTGTACAGTGTTGATGCCTGTACAGTGTTGATGCAAGTGCAGTGTTGATGCCTGTACAGTGTTGATGCAAGTGCAGTGCTAAGCTTGCACTCTCTTCACGGCTTTACTGTCAGCCGCCTGACCTGCCGGTCCACATTCCCCTCCACAGCGCCGGCCCGCCATATGGCAGCGTTGTCACATTGACACCCATGTCACATGCGCTGGATTGTGATCGCGATATCTGAGTGACTGGCCAATCTTCCGGACTCCTCAAGTGCTCAGTCCGCCAGTTGTTTCACAGAGGTAAGCTCAGCAAGAATCACATTCTTGACTTCACGACGCCGACTGCCACACGCCTGTGACTTTTGTCAGCCAGAACCGCTGACGGCGACACACACTGATTCACTATCGTCCTGCGACCAGGCCAGCAACCAGCTCTGAACACCCGTCAGGATTCTGCGAACAGTGGTGGTTCGCAGGCAGCCAGTTAGCTGCCCTGAACTGTGCCTGTGGACATCCCTGCACTGCTGTTTCCGCATTATGGGCCCACCCACAGACATCACATTCGTGGCCTGATGCAGGGCAAGTTGTTTGTGCTGTTTCGGGGAGCAGTTGCCGGGGAATAAACCACAATGATGGTTCATTTGTTCCTGCTCTCGTCGTGGAAACCCGTGCAGCGGGTGCCGTGCAGAGATGCGATGCCCACACGACTAAGCCAAAAGGGAAAATTCAATTGTCCCGATTCTCCGCTGCACTCCACAGTGCGGACTCGCAAAAAAAATCGAGCGTAAATTGCCAGACCTGTCAGGAGTCCTGATTCCGCGACAGTCCGAAAGACCAGTTCCGGGCCAGACAGACTCGCCCCGAAATCTGCTGCCTCGAAATTCGTTAAAAAAAAACGGCATGCCGAGATTCCTGCATGCCGTTTCCATTGCGCTGAAGCAGCTTCGCTGCGGGGACTGTGTTCAGTCGATTCCGGGTACCGGAAACTGCCTGGCGAACTCACCGATTTCTGCACGAATCGTCTGCAGTGCCGCAGCATTATCGTGTTTCTGCAACACCGACAGAATCCACTGTCCAACCTGTTTCATTTCACCCTGTTTCATGCCACGCGTGGTCAGCGCGGCAGTTCCGATTCGAATCCCGCTGGGATCCATGGGCTTCCGCTGGTCGTAGGGGATCATGTTCTTGTTCACCGTGATTCCGGCTGCATCGAGCGCATGCTCGGCGATTTTCCCGGAGAGGCCAACCGTTGTGACATCGCACATCATGAGATGATTGTCAGTTCCACCGGAAACCAGCCGCAGACCGCCGCTAAGCAGAGTTTCTGCGAGGGTCCGCGCGTTGGCCACGATCTGTTCACCATATACGCGAAACCCGGGTGTCAGGGCTTCACCGAAGCAGATGGCCTTTGCCGCCACAACGTGCATGAGCGGTCCGCCCTGAATTCCCGGAAAGACAGAACGATCCACCGCAGCAGCATGCTCGTTCTTACAGAGCACAAAACCGGACCGCGGGCCTCGCAGTGTCTTATGTGACGTGGAGGTGACGAAGTCGGCGACCGGGACGGGGCTGTTATGGATTCCAGCAGCCACGAGGCCGGAATAGTGAGCCATGTCCACCATCAGCATGGCACCCACTGAGCTGGCAATCTCGGCAAACTTTGCGTGATCGATTTCACGAGGATAGGCACTCGCACCGGCCACAATCAGCCTGGGCCTGCGCTCGGCTGCCAACGCTGCAACCTGATCGAAGTCGATGCGATGGTCATCTTCACGAACACCGTAGTGCACTGTGTCATACAGCTTGCCACTGAAGTTCAGGTGCATGCCGTGCGTCAGATGGCCACCATGAGCCAGATCCATAGCCAGAATGGTGTCGCCGGGTTTCAGAACAGACATAAAGACAGCCATGTTCGCCTGTGACCCGGCGTGGGGCTGAACATTCGCATGCTCCGCACCGAATAACTGCTTTGCCCGGTCTCGCGCGATCTCCTCAATCACGTCCACATTTTCGCAGCCACCGTAATAGCGACGCCCGGGATAGCCTTCAGCATATTTGTTGGTCAGAACCGTGCCGGCAGCTTCCATGATCGCGGCACTGGTGTAGTTTTCTGATGCGATGAGTTCCAGACCTTCGACCTGTCGTACTCGTTCCTGCTGCAGGGCATTCCAGATTTCCGCATCGGCTTGCTGAAGTGAGGACATTGGGGTTGAGTCTCTTTTCTTGCGTAATGAACAACTGAATCAGCTGCAGCGACTGCCAGCAGCAGTACGCTGTCAGTGAAGAAGCGCTTTCACAAACAACCATTCCTGGCGCAAAACGAGTTCGGTAAAGCCCGCTGGGGACTTAAGACACGATCCGAACACCGTTCTGCAGCCGTCTGGAGCGGCACGGAACGTACACTGCAGCCCATACACTGCAGCCCATATACTGCAGCACGCACAGCATAGACCATGATCCGCAGGCTGGCCTCACTCCGCCCAACAGTTCCCGGGATCTGAACGAGTCGAATGGGCAGTTGTGCGGACCAGGCAGCCCGGTCGGCGGGTTGCTGCGAAATAAATCGTCTGCAACTGCCGAAACCTTGCCGGATCACTGGAGATTCTACGAATTCCGGGTAGAAATGCAGCAGCTTCTGAATTCCTTCCTGTGGACGGAATTTCCGGGGTTTTTGGGCCCTTCAATGCTACTTATCCCGCAACCTCGAAGATACTCTGGGCCACAAAACGCCAGTAGATTCCAATCTGAGGGATCCGCAGAACCTGAACCGCAGCACGGTCGCAGTTTTCGTGAAAGATGACCAGGTGGACCACAGCACAGAAGTCCCCGGCGGGGACGCTGACCAGATTGAACCAGCAGCCAGCCTTCGTTCAGAATCGACAGCTGCAAACCTGACTCCTTTGCAGGGCGAGACCGTAACGTTTACCGGGACGCTCGCCTCGATGACTCATCGAGAAGCAATGGATCGCGTCGAACAATCGGGAGGCCGGGCAGTCACGACGGTCACAAATTCCACGACGCTGCTGGTGATCGGAGAAGAAGGCTGGCCGCTGGAGGAAGACGGGCAGGCGTCACAAAAAGTTCGGCAGGCTGCTCAGCGGATTGCCGACGGGCACAACCTGCGGATCATTGCCGAATCAGACTGGCTGCAGATTCTCGGGCTGGATGATCGGCAGGAAGAAATCCAGCGTGCCTATACGCCAGCCATGCTGTCACGTCTGCTGAATATCTCCGTCGGCATGATCCGTCGCTGGGCAAGACTGGGGCTGATCAGGCCTGTTCGCCGGGTCTGTCGACTGCCATACTTTGATTATCGCGAAGTGGCGGGAGCTCGCCGTCTGGCCGCGATGCTGGAGCAGGGGATCTCTCCACAGATCCTTGAACAAAGTCTGGGTGAACTCGGACGCACACTCAACAGCAGCGGACGATCCTTAACGCAGCTGAATCTGCTTGTGCACGACGAAAACGTGCTCGTCCGCGATGCCTGTGGCATGCTGATCCCGCGAACGGGTCAGCGACTGCTGGACTTTGAATCCACGACAGACCTGCGTCTGGTTGCTCTCGATGACGACAGCAACTTTTCTGATGACAATATGACCGCTCTGGATTCTGCCCCGGCAGTCATTGCATTCCAGCACACAGATTCGCCGACATGTACAAGAACAATGTCCGACTGGAATGCTGACGAATGGTTTCATGAGGGCTGTCGACTGGCGGAAGACGGTGAACTGGAATCGGCCATCAATTCTCTCCGAAACTCACTGTCGCTCGTGGGTGCTCAGCGGGCCACCATGGGAACAGATCCGGTGGATTCCGAATTGCTCACGGACCCGGCCGACATTCATTTTCATCTGGCTGATGCGTTGTATCGCAGTGGCCGGGCCGAAGCTGCCATTGAACGTTACTACTGTGCCATTGAGTCTGCTCCTGACTTTGTCGAAGCATGGACTCAGCTTGGCTGCCTGCAGGCAGAAACGAACGATCTGGCAGCTGCCGAACAGTCACTGAGCACAGCATTGCAGATCCATTCGGGCAACCCGGACGCACTGCTGCACTTTGCATTGTTGCTGGATCACACCTCACGTGCCGATCAGGCGCGAAAATACTGGAAGCAGTACCTGCGATTTGACACTCGAGGCCCCTGGTCGGAGCATGCGCGTGACCGCCTCCAGGCAGGAATTCCCAACGACGTCGAACTCCTTGTGTCAGAACCCAGTGACACCTGACTGCCCGGAAGACTGTTCGTCCACTTTCATGCCCGGGATTCGCTCTTCTCGTCTGTTTCCTGATACTCCGCAGACTGCCACAATTACGGAAATCTGTTAGTATCAGCGGTTTATTCTCATCAGCAGCCCCCGGCGCACCACAGAAAAGCTGACACTGCTGAACTGTTTCGGAGAAGCTGGCAGTACGTATTCCCGCCAGCCAATACCGCAACACCCGATACACAATAATCAACTTCACTTCTGCTCCCGGTGTGTTGTCACTTCAGTCCCACACAGAAGCAGCAGTCGTTCATAGCCAACAAGAATTCACCGAGGTGCCTCAATGGCCAACGATCCGTATTCCAATTGCCCCTGCGGCAGCGGAAAGAAACTGAAGTTCTGCTGTGCTGACATTCTGCCGGAAATGCAGAAAGCCTATGCGCTCCGAGAAAATCAGCCTGAACAGGCACTACGACATTTTCGGGAGCTTGCAGAACAGCATCCGCAGCGTGAATCTGTCGTACGTGAGTACGTCGGCAGTCTGCTGGACGCCGGTCGGGTCAATGACGCACATGACCGGTGTGTCGCGTTCCTTGAAAAGAAGCCCGACTGCCCCGCAATCATGTTACCCCTCGCAGAAATCGTGCTGCAGCGGGATGGCTTCGCGAAAGCACGTCGCCTGTTGCACCGCTGTTTCCAGCTGTGTGCTCGGTCCAATCCGGAAATGCTCTCCTGGCTCGCCTCACGCATCGCCAGTCAGATGCTCAGTTCCGGGCACGTACTCAGTGCTCGCGAACATCTTGCCTTTGCCGTACGGACTGCCTCCGGTGAACTGCAGCAACGACTGCTGATGCAGATGCTGCAGCTCGAAGGCAACAACTCCATTCCTTTGCTGTTTCGCAGCCCCTACCAGCTGCGCCCAATCGCAGGTGAAGCAGCTGTTGCGGAACAGGAACAACGGGCCCGCAAGTTAAGTCTGCTGGGATGCTGGGAACCTGCGTCCATCATCTACAACCGACTGGCGGATTCCTGCCCGACCAGCGGTGAAGTCTGGTACAACCTGGGACTCTGCCAGCTCTGGGATGCCAGATCCTCAGAGGGAGCAAAGTCTCTGCACCACGCCGCAACACTGCTTCAGGATCGACGCCTTGCCGT
>JALRDR010000565.1 GCA_023262145.1 Planctomycetaceae bacterium
AGCTCCTGTCTGCTGGTGTGACACTGCGTTTCCGTCTCATGCCATTTCAGCAACCAGGGCGTTTCATGATTAATCTGCTTGCCAGTCTGCCGAAAGATTCACCAGCCGAACTGGTGGATATTCTGGCGGAAAACCAGCATGTTCGTATCGAACGCATCGTTTCGATCGGTCACTGTTCAGAACCCGAGTTCTGGTACGACCAGAGCGAACATGAATGGGTCCTGTTGCTGCAGGGACAGGCTGAACTGCAGTTCGCCGATGGTTCAATCCACCGTCTGCACCGCGGTGACCAGCTGCTCATCCCGGCTCACCAGCGGCATCGCGTGCACTGGACTACACCGGATCAGCCAACCGTCTGGCTGGCGGTGTTCTATTCCGCTGAACCCGAATCTGCATCGTAAACAGTCTGCGCGCCATTCCACTGTCTGCACAAGGACCTGCAGCTGCTGGTGTCCGATGTCAGTACCATCATCAATCGCAACGGTCGGGCTCTGCAGATTCAGCTCTGCCGGTTACCCGCTTCGTCATCCGCTGGTGTTCCGGTTCGCTGGTCCCGTCCCTGGAAAATCACAGGCCGGATGCAGCTCCACCGCAGGGAACACAGCCCGCTGCATTGCGTCTGTCTCTGAACGCCTGCCGGCTGGCATAATCGATCCAGCCCGTATCGAATCATCAAGCCACATCAAGGATCCAGGTACCGTAACAGCAGACAGCGTGTTAAACTGCGCGGACAGGGTGGCGAATGCTGCGACATGCGTGGTTACCCCGGCGGTCTTAAGGACCGTCGCCGCTCAGCCCATTCCCACTCGGGTTGTCGCTCCAGTTCCCTGATCAGAGTCACGTAACGCAGGACAAAGGTTGGCAGCCAGCACTCCTGACAGACACACAGCCGTCTTCAGTTCACAGCCATACTGCTGTCATTCGCACATCCCACGGTTCCGGATCCCGCCACGAAAGGCCTGACCATGTTGTTTATCCGCTCTGCCGCGGTCGTCCTGTCATCCACCATTCTGCTCAACGCAGCCACATCGCTGCTGGCAGATGAACGTCCGGACCGCGAACGCATCATTCAGGATGCTCGACAACTGCAGGAAGAAGCAGAACAGCTGGAAAGAAATGGCCATGCCGAAGAAGCCGAAAAGCTGCAGCGGCGTGCCGCTGAGATGATGGAACGTGCCGAAGACATTGCTCGCGAGAACAGCGAACAGCGCGAATCGGCACGCCGCGATCAGGAACTCCGCGAACTAAAGGAACAGCTGGAACGCCACCACCGCGAGGTTGCTGAAGCGGCTGACCGACTTGGCCCTGAACACCCGGAAGTTGCTGAATTACGCGAGCGTGCTCAGCACCTGGCCCGCGAAATTCGCGAACGTGAAACACCTCGCGGACCTCGCCCCGAACAACGCGAACGGGAAATCGATGAAATTCACGAGCACCTTCGTCGTATGCGACAACATCACGAAGAACTCTCTCAGACGTTCGGGCCGGACCATCCCGAACGCAGAGAACTCCGCCAGGAAATCGAACAGGCCGAACGTCGCCTTCAGGAACTGACCGCAGAGCGATCGCATCATCCGGAGGCAGAAGAGATTGCTGGCCGCATCGAACATATGCACATCGCCGCCGACAACCTGCGTGCCGCTGGACTGCACGACATCGCCGAGCACGTGATGCAGCGTGCGGCAGAGACAGAACGAGAACTGCACGGACGCCATGAACCGCGCCCCCAGCACGACGCACCTCCTCATGAGCCCATGCACGAACTGCTGCGTCAGCTGGAAGAAATTCGTCATGAGCTGGGTCGTCTCCGCAATGAAGTCAATGAACTTCGCGAACGGCGATGATCATGCTCGGATTCCTGAAGCAGCTGTTTTCCTCAGAACCAGATCCCGACCTGCACGGACGGGAGCTCTTCTATCTGACCTCCGATGCGCAGCTGCAGGGCATCCTCAGACACATCCAGCAGCTTGTGGATTCAGCTGCCGATGCAATTCTGCTGGTCGCGTACTTTCCCACACTACTGCACCAGCTTGAAGAACTTGTCACACAGCTCCCGGAAGACTGGCCGGTCCGTGCTCTGCCGGCCGCATCCCTCACAACTCAGGTCGCCTCAGGAATGCAGCTCCGGGAAACAGACCGAATCGAAATCATTGTTGCGGAACGGCATCCGCTTCCGGAAACAGACCTGCAACCGCAGCGGTTTGCCGCTGCGCTCAGTTGCCGCTCCGAGGTTGTCCGATTTCTGTCGCTGCAGGATCCGTTTCTGCAGACTGTTTTCAGTGATTCCTCCCGCAGTGTGCTCCAGAAGCTGATGGGCGAAGACGGCCAGCAGTCTGAAGCCATCGAAAGCAACATGGCTACTCGTCGCGTTCTCAAGGCTCAACAGGATCTGGCAGCCCGTGTGAAAGCTCCTGTTCCTGCAGAATCGCTGCAGCAATGGCTGCAGCTGAATGCCCCTGATACCGTCCACTGACAGCTGTCGCCGACAACAGCCCCTCTGAATTTCTGTCCTCCGCAACACCTCACGGCGGTACCTCCGTGTTCTTTGCCATCCGATCAGGAAGCCTTGTGAAATTCCGGCAAAGACGCGTTTACATGATTGGGTTCCGGCCGCTGAATTGCAGATAATGCGGAACAGGCCTTTTCTGACAGCAGACTGGAAACACTGGCCTTTCTGCCGCAGAAGATGATCATGGAGTGCAGTCCACTGCATTCAGCAGCATGCCGATTGTCGGAGCGGCACATGTCCGAATCCACCGCAACAGAACAGTCTGAACAGGCATCCGCAGGTCGCTCTGAGGCGGCATCTGGTAAGGCAGATCCCCAGCTTTCCAGCGGAGACCTTTCACTTGTTCAGATCGCACTCGCAGCCGTTGCCGCATTCTCCACCTACTTCTGCATGTATGCATTTCGCAAACCGTTCACGGCCGCCACGTACGAAGGCCAGCTGTTGTTCGGACTGCAGTTCAAGGAAGTCCTCGTCGTCGCACAGCTTTGCGGCTATATGACATCAAAATTTGCCGGGATTCGAATTCTGGCGGAATTACCTCCACAACGGCGAGCCCTCGCAATCTGCGGGCTGATCGGATTTGCCGAGCTGGCTCTCGTGGGATTCGCCTGGGCTCCGCCAACCGTGCGCCCGCTACTGCTGTTCCTGAATGGCCTGCCATTGGGAATGGTCTTTGGAATCGTGCTGTCATTTCTCGAAGGACGTCTGCAGACCGAAGCCATGGCAGCAGTTCTCTGCTCCAGCTTCATCATCTCCTCCGGAGTCGTGAAGTCCGTTGGAAGCTGGCTGGTGGAGCAGCAGCAGATGAGTGAATTTACAATGCCAATGACTGTGGGAGGCATCTTTATTCTGCCTCTGCTGATCTCTGTGTTTCTGCTTCAGCGGACACCGCCACCGGGAAGCACCGATCTGCACCAGCGTCAGGAACGCCGACCCATCAACCGGGCAGAACGCCAGGCACTCTGGCTTTCCTGCTGGCCCGCTCTCACGTGCCTGGTCTCAATCTATGTAGCGTTAACAATCCTGCGTACCATTCGTGACGATTTTGGAGTAGAGATCTGGCAGGAAATGGGGATTTCTGAAAAGCCTGCGGTATTCGCGTATTCAGAAATCCTGGTGGCGTTCTTCGCCTGTCTGCTGAATGGATTTGCGGTTGCTGTCAAAGCCAGCCTGAGTGCGCTGCGCGTCACTTTTCTGCTGATGGCAGGATCACTGATCGCTGTCGCACTGTCACCCTTGCTCTACAACTCCGGGATGCTCTCGCCATTCGGGTTCATGGTGACCTGTGGTGCCGGTCTTTACGTTCCCTATGTCGCCTTTCACACAACCGTCTTTGAACGACTGATCGCTTTGTCACGGCACCCTGGGAATGTGGTCTTCCTGATGTATGTTGCCGATGCCTCCGGATATCTCGGCTATGCCGTAGTGCTCGGCGGGAAAGCAGTTGTCAGCGGCAACGCGCAGATTCTTCCCATGTTCCAGTGGTCGCTGACCGGTATCTCCACAGCAGCGGTAGCAGGTCTGCTGCTGGCGTGGGTTTTTATTCGCCGACTTGCAGAAAACCGATAAGCTGCAGTGTCAGAATCAACCGCAGCACAGAAAGCCTGATCTTGACCAGCCAACCTGAATTTCCTTCGAAATCACTGGCTGCTGTGTTTTTTGACTCAGCAACCCCACTGCAGCTGCAGGAGTTCACCGTTCCGTATCCTCGTACTGGTGAAGCGGTGATCCGTGTTGATCTCTGCACTCTTTGTGGAAGTGACCTGCACACAATCACCGGCAGACGCCAGGAAGCCACGCCGACTATTCCCGGTCATGAAGTCGTCGGTACCGTGGTTTGCGTCGGCAACCCGGCACCCGTTGCAATTGGCGGTGCCGCTCTCAAACCCGGTGATCGTGTCAGCTGGTCGGTCTGTGTCTGCTGTCAGAACTGTGATCGCTGTCGCAATGGACTGACACAGAAATGTCGCAGCGTCACAAAATACGGGCATGAACTGGCCGAGGGACATGCGGGTCTCAGCGGAGGACTTGCGGAATACCTGCTGCTGCGCGCCGGTTCTGCAGTACTTGAAGTTGATCCACGGCTTCCGGATGAAGTCGTCTGTCCGGCAAACTGTGCTACGGCAACCGTCGCGGCCGGCATCAGACTGGCTGGTGAAATTGCAGGCCGTCGAGTCGCGATCAGCGGGGCCGGCATGCTGGGACTGACCGCAGCCGCGATGGCAGTGCACTTCAAAGCTGCCTCGGTACAGATTCTGGAACGCGACCCGAAACGCCTGCAACAGGCTGCTCAGTTCTGTCCTCAGGTTCTGGCGACAGATTCAGGTCAGTGGCCGACAGAAGCGGATGTCATTCTGGAATGCTCTGGCTCTCATGATGCCATCAAACAGGCATTTGCAGCACTTGCTGTCGGTGGCACTCTGGTACTGGCAGGCTCCGTGATACCTACGCCACCCGTTGCGCTGGACCCGGAACAGATCGTCCGCCGTTGTCTGACAATTCGCGGGATCCATAACTACACCGCAGCTGACCTGCTTGCTGCTCACAGTTTCCTGATGGCCGAACACAGGCGATTTGATTTTGCCCGGCTTGTACGGCGCACATTCCCGTTGCAGGACATCAATGAGGCAATCCGCTGGGCAATTGCCGAACAACCGCTGCGAATCGGTATTCGCCCCGGGAGGACAACGTGAGTTCCACGCTGCAGAATATTATCGAACTCTTCCGAAAGCATGGTGACTCCGAATACGGTGGTGAGTCGGTGACACAGCTGGAACATGCTCTGCAGACAGCCATGCTGGCTGAACTGGCTGGTGCAGCCTCGTCCCTGATTGCTGCCGCGCTGCTGCACGACATCGGCCATCTGCTGCACGAACTGCCGGATGATGCTCCGGGACAGGGAATTGATGACCTGCATGAACAGGCAGGCTGGAGATTTCTGCACCGTTACGCACCTGCCGCAGTCAGTGAACCAGTCCGACTGCATGTCGCCGCCAAACGATACCTGTGTGCTGTTGACACGAGCTATGCGGCTCGGCTCAGCCCGCCCTCCGTGCTCAGTCTGCAGCTGCAGGGTGGTCCTATGTCTGCCACTGAGGTTCAGGACTTTCAGCAGAATCCGTGGGCCGGGGATGCAGTTCGCCTGCGAAAATGGGACGATGAAGCAAAAGTCGCGGGACTGCAGACACCACCACTGGAACACTTTATCCCCGCACTCGCCGAAAGTCTGCAAGAGAAAGCATCCTGATGCCTGCTGGTTATGATGTGGTTGTGGTTGGTGCCGGAATTGTTGGTCTGGCCCATGCCTGGATGGCGCGGCGACGCGGTCTTTCCGTACTCGTCATCGAACGCACTCCGGCTGCGCAGGGAGCTTCCGTCCGAAACTTCGGCATGATCTGGCCCATTGGTCAGCCCGCCGGAAAGCTCCATGAAACGGCAATTCGTTCCCGCGAATTATGGCTGGAACTGCAGCAGGCCGGCGCCGTTCAGCTTTCGACCTGCGGCTCCATTCACCTCGCCCACCGCGATGATGAACAGGCTGTCCTCGAAGAATTCTGTGATCAGGGTTCTCACAACGTCAGCCTGCTCACCGCACAACAGGTGCTGCAGCAATGCCCGCTGGCAAATCCCGCAGGTCTTCGCTGTGGAATGCTTTCGCAGACAGAAATGCGAGTCGACCCCAGACAGGCTTCCCGCAGCATCGCGGAGTGGCTGGCGGAAGCACTACAGGTGGATTTCGAATTCGGAACAATGGTCTGCAGTGTGACCGACGGTACAGTGCAGACAACCAACGGTCGTCGCTGGCAGGCACAGACTGTGATTGTCTGTGGCGGCAGTGATCTGCAGACGCTCTTCCCCGAATACCTGCAACAGGCGGGCCTGAAACTTTGCAAGCTGCAGATGCTGGCTGTACCGCCACAGCGGAATCTGTCTCCGGAATCCGCACACATAGCCAGCGGTCTGACCTTGCGGCACTATCAGTCGTTCGAAAGCTGCCCCGGCCACCAGCAGTTGCGAGCCCGTATTGCCAGCGAAACTCCGGAACTGGATCGCTACGGTATTCACGTAATGGCCTCCGTCATGCCGGATCAGCGCGTCATCCTCGGTGACTCACATGTTTACGACCATGAAATCACTCCGTTCGACAGCGCGCAGATCGATGATCTGATCCTCAGAGAACTGCGAAAGATCATTCGACTGGAAGACTGGCAGGTCTCCGAACGCTGGCACGGAATCTATGCCAAACACCCGCAGCAGCCGGTGGTGGTGACCGAGGTGGCTCCGGGCATCCGGCTGTGTACCGGAACAGGCGGTGCCGGGATGACAATGTCCTTCGGACTCGCTGATCGACTCTGGAATCAATGGCAGGGAGTTGCTTCATGACCGCTGACAGCTACACAATCAAAGGCGTTGTTTTCGACTGGGCCGGAACCACCATCGACTATGGCAGTCGTGCCCCGGCACTGGTGTTTCAGCAGGTGTTCCGCGAACGCGGGATCGACATCACGATCGATCAGGCGCGAGGCCCGATGGGGATGGCCAAACGTGAACACATCGCGGCCATCACTGCTGTTCCCGAAGTTCAGCAGGCATGGCAGGAACGCTTCCAGCACATGCCCCGGGAGTCTGATATTGACGCCATGTATGACGACTTTCTGCCACTGCAGAAACGTGTCCTGAGCCAGCACTGCACGCTGATTTCCGGAACAACAGCAGTGATCGCACACTGCCGAAAACTGGGTCTCCGCATCGGCTCCACAACTGGCTATACGCGCGAGCTGATGCAGGTTGTTTCTGCTGCGGCACGCGAGCAGGGTTACGAGCCGGACAGTGTGCTTTGTGCCGAAGATGCCCCGCTGGGGCGCCCGGCACCGTTTCTGCTGTATCAGTCCGCAATTCAGCTGGGTATCTATCCCATGTGGTCCATCATCAAGGTCGATGACACGACCGTTGGAATTGAGGCCGGACGAAATGCCGGTTGCTGGACTGTTGGAATCACACTCGCCGGGAATCTGACCGGTCTCTCAGAATCCGAGGCTCAGGCGTTGTCATCGCCGGATCGCCAGAGATTCATCGATCAGGCTGAGCAAAAGATGACTGTGGCCGGTGCTCACTACACCATTGAATCAGTCGCCGACTTCCCCGAAGTTCTGACAGACATCTCTCGTCGTGCTGCCGCCGGGGAACGTCCCGACTGATCCGACCCCTGTTCCCTCACTCTGACAATTCATCGCCTGCAGGAACAATTCAATGCGCTGCACATTCACTGCACTCTTGTTGCTCTGCCTGAATGCCGTCGCTGACGACCAGATACTGTTTTCATTTGCCGAACAGGAATCCAGTGCTTCATGGCAGGCCGTCAACGACGGAGTCATGGGCGGGCGGTCTCGTGGAGCATCGCGAATTGCAGATGATGCAGTGCTGGAATTCTCCGGCACGCTCTCTCTTGAAAACAACGGCGGCTTCTCTTCTGTTCGCTCGCCGACCATCCCAACTGTGCTGCAGGCAAAGCAGGCCATCATCATCCACGTGCGAGGCGATGGCCGTACCTATTCACTCAACCTGTACACCGGAGATACCGGACGCAGCTATTCGTGGAGGCAGGAGTTCCGCACTGTCGCGGATCAGTGGATCGAAGTCAGTCTGCCACTCGCGGACTTTCTGGCAACCTGGCGGGGCAGACGCTTCCCGGATGCGAAACTGCAGCCCGGAGCCGTCAATCGCATCGGATTTCTGCTGGGAGACGGGAAGGCGGGACCATTCCGACTGCAGGTTGCATCTGTGCGGATTGCCGACCGGCCACCCGCCACTCTCGAGGCCGAATGTGAAGGAACTTTTGAGCAGCACCTGCAGGGAATCTGTGCCGACTCCGATTCCATCTGGTGGTCCTTCACAACGACTCTCGTCCGCACTGATCACAATGGCAGCAAACTGGCTGAAGTTCCCGTCGCCAGTCACCATGGTGATCTCTGCCTGCACCAGAATCGCATTTATGTTGCAGTCAACCTCGGCCGTTTTAATGACCCGGACGGAAATGCCGATTCATGGGTCTATGTCTACGACGCAGGCACCCTGCAGGAACTGGGCCGACACGAGGTGCAGCAGGTCTTTCATGGAGCAGGCGGGATTGCTGTCCTTGACGATCATTTCTTCGTCGTGGGCGGGCTTCCGGATGCTGTGCAGCAGAACTTTGTCTATGAGTATGACAGCCAGTTCAACTTCATCAGAAAACATATCCTCGAAAGTGGTCATACACACCTTGGGATTCAGACAGCAGCCTTCGCGAATGACCGCTGGTGGTTCGGCTGCTACGGATCTCCCGCAGTGATGCTGGTCGCAGACAGGGACTTTTCCGGTATTCGCCGTTACGAACTGGATTGCTCGCTTGGCATCTGCGGTTACGACGCCACAAGTCTGCTGGCCGCTTCAGGACGCTGCACTGCGGAAAATGGCTGCACTGGTGCGGCCCGGATTGTCCGCCCCGATCCGCAACTGGGCTGGATTCGTCGCGATGCGGCAATAGCGCGCTGACCGTCTGTCCGGTAACGCGGTGCACCTCAGCCTCACGGCTGAATCAACTGGCAGATGTGCCAGTCTTCCGTGATTCGAGCAGAGTGGATACAGGACACCCGCGAGCGCAGATCAGGGGGCTTCGTCGGACTCCTGTGGTGCCGCGCCGCCCACGGCAGACTTGAGCATACGTAACAAATCGCTGTCTGTTGTCAGGATCAGCTTCGTGTCACCCGTCAGTGATTTCTCGTAGACCTCCAGTGTCCTTTGGAATGCGAAGAAATCACCCGTCTCCCGAATCGCCTCAGCATAGGCTTCGATAATCTCTGCCTCTACGGTTCCACGCAGTCGCTTGCTCTGCTCTTCACCTTCGCCAAGGATCTTCTCGACCTCAGCCTGAGTCTCATTGATGATTTCCTGTTTCCGCTGCTCACCTTCGTTCTGGTAACGGGCAGCAATCGCATCCATGAACGCCTTCAGTCGTTCAAAGGCGGCTCGACGAACAGACTCCACAAATCCAATATTACTGATGCCCACATCAACCAGTTCGATACCACGTTGATTGGATAATTCCTCGCCTGCCAGATCACCCGATGCAAGCTGCGCCTCAATCTTCTGTCGAATCTCATCCATGATCAGTTCACGTCCGACTCGAATGGTGGCCTGTTCGCCAACCTGAGTCATGTCAGTTGCCGTTCCGTCTGCGTCACCCTCTTCGGCTTCCGGCAGATTTTCCAGCCCGAAGGAGTAACTGAGTTCACGGTCAGAACTGCGAACAACTTCTGACAGGTCGTATGATGTAATGACGTCACGAATGCCGGCTCGCACACGCTGACGCACCTGCTGCTCGGCGTTCTCCACTGTTCGCATCACTTTCACAAACTGCTCTGCGTCCGTGATTCTCCAGATCGCCCAGACAGATACTTCAATCTTCTTGCCGTCCTTCGTGGGGAGATCCACCAGCAGATCGTTCGGCGAATTGGCCCAGAACTGCTGCGTACGAGGCAGTCGCCGCACGCTCTGAATCATCGGGATACGGAAATAAAGTCCCGGAGTATCAATGCTGTGGATCGGCTTGCCGAACTCAAGGACCACCGCCAGTTCTCGCTCGTCTACAGTAAACATCGCGGAATAAGCGATGCTCAGCAGCAAAACCATAATGACGAGGATTGAAGAAAACCGACTGCTTCGATTGGCTGACATCCGACAACTCCAGTGTTCCACTCAGTTTTTGTTTCGCTGCTGAAGATCTCAGGCGAACTGCTCCCAACGCCCGCTCTCGTTCAATGAACGCCCGCTCTTGTTCAGTGAACTCCCGCTCTTGTTCACCCGGCAACGGAACAGTTCCTGCAGTTCCCTTACCGGGATACTCGCCCGCAACGCTAATCCTGATTCAGATTCAGCAGTGGCAGCAGTTGCTGCAGATCTGAATCAATAATCGTCTTGTCTTTCACGTTGGACAGGATTCGCTCCATCGCCTCCAGGTACAGACGTTGCCGCGTCTCCTCAGGAGCACGAGCAAACTGTTCGTACTGTGCCATCAGTGCGTCAATCTCACCGTTCACTTCCGACCGGCGTCGGGAGGCATAACCTTCTGCCTCTCTGATTGCCTTGTCACGCTCCGCCCGCGCCTGCGGCAGCAACGTGTTCTTTTCCTTGTTCGCTTCGTTCTCCAGCTTGTCTCGCGTCTGCACCGCTTCATTCACGGCAGCAAACGACGCCTTCACCTGTTCCGGGGGAGTGACTCGCTGCAGCTGCAGGTCCGTGACTCGAATACCACACTCGTACTTGTCCAGCATTCTCTGAGTCGCCTCCAGAGCTGCCTCGCGGATCTCGGAACGTTTCCCCGTCAGTACCTCATCGATGGAATAATCTCCGACCAGACGATTCATCACCGTCCGGCCAACAATCGTGATGATTCCCCGCAGAAACTCTTCCTGGTCATACTGGGGTTGGTGAAACGTAAACAGGTACTGCCTTGGATTTGCCACCAGCCACTGCACAGTCCATTCCACAGCTGCTGCGTTCAGATCGCCGGTCAGCATCAGTACATCGTCTTCATCAAATCTGCTGTCCGGTCGACTGTCCTCCATTCCGAATGGCATTCGAATGGTGCGTTCCCGCACGTCCGCCGTGAGCACCTCGTCAACAAACGGGATACAGAAATGAAGGCCCGGATCGGATGTGCCGTGATAGCTGCCAAAACGCAGCACAACCGCCTTTTCACTGGGCTGCACGGTATACATCGAATTGGAGATGGTGAGCACAATCAGCAGCGCGATCAGCCCGAATCCGGCAGCCCGAATCAGCCGCAGGACATCTGCAGGTCGGATTTCAATGGAACCCTGATTCAATGACATGAACGTTCTCCGCAATATTATCGATGACCGTGTTTGATCAGCCCCGGTCAGCCGCTGCTGCAACAACAACGATTTACTGCAACGACATACTGCTGCGCAGAGCACAAATCTGTGTTCAGCAGATGAACGGCGACATCGCTGTGCGACAGCCGAAATGCGCATCTGCAGCAGCGATCCTGCTGCAGTCTGTATTTTCAGACCGCTTGATCCCGCAGACTTACTCTACCGCAGTCAGTACGAGTGATCGGGAAAAAAATCGTAACTGGGCATGCTTCGAAGCAAATCTTCGGAATAAAAACGCGTTCCGACCGCTCTCTGAGATTTCGCCCGCCCGATCACAATCCTGGCTGGAATTCCTGCAAGTCGTCAAAGGGCATGGGAATTCAGCCGTCCAGCAGCAATGCGGCCGCTGCCAGCAACGGACATTATTCGTCCGGAAAAATCGGATACTGCGGCCCGTCCCAGCGAATCTCTCGCAATTCACGATCACCGTCCTGCCAGCCGGGAGAAACGTCACAACGACCAGGCTGAACGGTTTTCTGCCGCCCTGGACGA
>JALRDR010000807.1 GCA_023262145.1 Planctomycetaceae bacterium
GGGTGGTACTGGCAAAACGATGTTGGCGCAATGGGTGGGTGGTACCGGGGAAACGGTACTCTTGCTGAATCGGCTGCGGCAGACTCTCTGCTGATGACCGTATTTACCGGGGAAGGCACGCACTGCTGCATCGCTTAATACTGCTTTACCACGGCCATGCTGTTGAGCAGTGAGCCTCGACTCGTCACAATTGAGTTCTCTGCCATCACAACGCCTCACTTTTTGCCGACCAGCCATTCCACGGTGCTGCACCAACTCTTCACAAAGTCACGCCATGGTTCGCCCCCTGTTTCTCATCCTGTTTCTGCTGTCCATTCCGCCGACTTCGTCCTCGGCGCAGTCTCCGTCATTTTCACTCGAAGTTCTGCCCGTTCTTTCTGACCGCTGCTTCCACTGCCACGGTCCCGACCCGGCCCATCGTGAAGCAGATCTGCGGCTGGATGTCCCGGATTCAACTGACAGTATTCGCGGGGCCATGTCCGTAATCGCAGCCGGAGATCCTGCAAACAGTCCACTCTGGAATCGAATCAGTTCACACGCTGCCGACACCATCATGCCCCCACCGGACTCCGGCCGACTACCACTCTCGGCGGAAGAACGACAGGTTCTGCAGGACTGGATTCGGCAAGGCGCCGAATGGGGACGCCACTGGTCTTTTGAACCTCCCCAAAAACCTTCGACCCCGGATCCCAATCTGCACCCGATCGATGCGTTCATTCGCCAGCGACTCACAAAGACCGGCCTGCAGCCAGCCCCTGCCGCCGCCCCTCACACAGCCTTCCGGCGACTGTCGCTCGCACTCACCGGTCTGTCGCCCACGACCGAACAGCTGCAGCAGTTCCTGGCAGACCCGTCTGACCGCGCATGGGAAACGGCGATCGAGCGTCTGCTTGATTCGCCGCACCACGCTGAACGGATGGCGATCTGGTGGCTTGACGCTGCCCGCTATTCCGACTCGGATGGCTATCAGGCCGACGCCACAAGGCAGAACTGGCCATGGCGGGACTGGGTCATCAATGCCTTTCATTCCAACATGCCGTTTGATCAGTTTACCGTCGAACAATTCGCGGGCGATCTGCTTCCCAACGCCACTCCGGAACAGATCCTTGCCACCTGCTTCCACCGAAATCACATGACCAACGGTGAAGGTGGCCGCGATCCCGCCGAGTCGCGTGTCGACTACGTCATCGATCGCGTCAACACCACAGGTACTGTCTGGCTGGGTCTGACACTTGGCTGCGCACAATGCCACTCCCACAAGTTCGATCCGATCTCGCACCGCGACTTCTATTCGATGGCAGCATTCTTCGACAGCATTGACGAAGACGGTCGCGCCGGGATGAACGCAAAACCCTACCTGAAGTATCAGTCTCCCACTGTGCAGGCACAGATTGAGGAGTTGCAGAGTTTTCTTGATGGCCTGAAGAATGAGGAATCGCGACAGCGAGCCATTGCCGAGGCAGAATTCCAGCAATATCTGCAGCAACTTGTCACGAACACCAACGACACTCTCCCAACCTGGCAGGTACCGGGTGCAGAAGCAACAAGCAGTGATGGAACACTGTTCCGCCACGAACCGGAGGGCATCCTGCAGACCACAGGGCCAACCCCTTTTCAGGACGATTACCGTATCAGCCTGACGCCGCCACCAGCACTGCATCGAATCACGGGCTGGCGACTGGAGGTGTTTCCGCACCCCGATCATCAGAACTCCCGCTACACCCGCAGCGGAAACGGGGATTTCACCCTCACCAATGTGCGCCTGCTGCTGCAGCGAAACGGCAGTCCGACTGAAAGCGAAATTGAACTTTCCTCTGCCGTAGCCGACGCCACCCGAGACGCAAAAGTCGCCTCCAGCTGGGACACTCGTTACGCAAATATCTCCGATACACTGAACGATGACACGCGCAACGGCTGGACAACTCTGGGAGTAACCGTGCAGCCGGTGCATGTCGCTGTCTTCACCCTTGAAACTCCCCAGCAACTCCAGCCTGGCGATCGCCTGACCGTTGTCCTGCGTCACCGAGCTCTGCACGGCAACTCCGCAATCGCCCGCTTTCGCCTCTCGCTGACCGCTGAGCGTGGTGAATCACTCACCCGTACCGATGCCGGCTCGCCCCTGCAGGAGCTCCTCCAGAACCCTCCCCTGTCCATCACGGAAGTCCCGTCCGACCTGCGAACGCGGCTGCTCAACCAGTATCTCACCGACCATCAGCCATGGCAGCAGGTACGCTTCCGTCTGAGCCGCGTTGAGGCGCAACTACGGGAACTCAACAACGAAGCCCAGCCTCGTTCAGTCATGGTCCTGCAGGAGCTTGCACAACCACGCACCACACACATTCTTGAGCGAGGTGTCTGGAATGCCCTTGGCGAACAGGTTGCTCCCGCAGTCCCCGCCTCCATACTTCATCGGCCGGCAGGCAATCGACTGGAACTGGCGCAATGGATTGTGGATCGACAGAACCCGCTCACCGCTCGCGTTGTGGTCAACCACCTCTGGCAGCTCATGTTCGGAAGCGGCCTCGTTCGTACTCCGGATGATTTCGGGCTGCAGGGGATGCGTCCAACCCATCCGCTGCTGCTGGACTGGCTGGCTGTTGAACTGATGGACTCTGGCTGGGATCTGCGCCACATTCTGAAACTGATTGCCACCAGCGCAACGTTTCGGCAGGAAAGCAGGGCCACCGCAGAGCAGCTGACGCTTGACCCGGAGAACAAAATGCTGTCGCGCAGCCCGCGATTCAGGCTTCCGGCGTGGATGATTCGAGACAACTCACTGCACGCCGCCGGGCTCCTGAATCCGCTCGTCGGAGGACCGCCGGTCAAACCCTGGCAGCCGGATGGAGTCTGGGGTGAAATCACCATGGGCCGATTCGACTACCAGCCAACGCTGGGCCCCGGGCAGTATCGTCGCACAATCTACGCCTGGTGGCGGCGATCCATCGCCCCGGTATTCCTCTTCGACACTGCTCAGCGGCGCGTCTGCGAAGTTCAGATTCGCCGCACCAATACGCCGCTGCAGGCACTGACACTTCTGAACAGCCCGTTTACCGGTGAAGCAGCACGAGCACTCGCTGACATCTCTGTCCGGAACAGCGACCGGTCGGATCAGTCACGACTGCAGCAGCTCAGCCTGCGGATTCTCACCCGCAGACCTGACGAGTCCGAAACCGGACCACTCCTGCAGGTTCTGCAACAGTCACGGGAGTACTACCTTGCTCACCCCTCAGATGCTGAATTATTCACCACAGTCGGACAATTACAGTCTCCGGGGACCGAGTCTCCCGAAACCGCGGCGTGGATGACCGTCGCAATGCTGCTGTTGAATCTGGATGAAGCGATTTCCTATGAGTAAAGACAGCAACCAGATTGATGCCGCCATGCAGATCTCACGCCGCGCTTTGTTGCAGAGCGGCGGCCTGAGCCCGGCGGCGATGGCCCTGGCTGCCCTGCAGCAACAGGCCGGCGGAACAACAGGGCTGCCGGATCAACTGCCCCGTGCGCGGCGAGTGATCTTTCTGACACAGTCCGGTGGCCCGTCCCAGATCGAGCTCTACGATCACAAGCCGGGGCTGCC
>JALRDR010000819.1 GCA_023262145.1 Planctomycetaceae bacterium
CAGTACACATCCGGCGTGGATCACGACATGGCTGCCGACCCGTACACCGGAATAAAGCACAGTATTTGGATGAATGACGACGTGGTCGCCAATCACGCAGTCATCTCCGATTACTACGCCGGGATGAATGTCGCTGTTTCGGCCGATTACAACCCCACGGCCAATATTTGCACCGGGGTGAATATTGGTGTTGGCACCAATCTGCGCCGAATCGGAGACGATTGCCTGATCTGAAATTCCGCTCATCAGTCGAGGACGACGAGGGTGCAGAACCGCGGCTACCGAAAGGAAAGCGATCTCCGGTTCCGGCACCAGAATCAAGGTGCGATCAGAGAATTCCGCCAGCAGGTTGCCGGCAGATTCCGGTACGAGCACGATTCCGGCAGAAGATTTTCTGAGCCGCGGCAGGTGTTGTACGTCTCCGACAAAGCTCAGATGCCGGGGGTGGGCAAGTTCGAGTGTTTCGACATCTTCAATTGTGGCCGTAGCATCACCGCAAATCTGCCCGCGCAACATGCTGCAGATCTCTTCAGCGGAATGTGTCTGTACCACCTTTGCCGACATCGAGCCCTCCTTTGCCCGAATTGCGACGTGGCTGATTTGCCCTCAAATCAGCCGCTATTTGCTTTCTTGATGGCCCTGCGTTTGGCGGCTGTCCTGGCACCGACAACGCTGCCTACGTCTGCCAAGTCTAGTACAGGCAGGGGAATGAATGCAAGATTTGCCTGCCTGAGCAATGTGACGGTGTCCAGACACCACACGCTACGCCCCCCCTGTTCTGGTGACTGCTGCAGAAGTTCGGAAATTCTCTGCAGATGAACAAAGCGGAGTACCGGTTCGTTTGTTCCCGCTTTTCTGGACTTCCGGTTCTCATGCCGGACGGTGACTTTGCCACGCCAGGGGTTCGGTATTCCGGTGGAACAAGCTGTCTTCCGGCAGTTTTCTCGGAGTTTAATCCTGGTCGATGTTCTGTCGCCGAGATTTGTAATCTGCACTGCTGATCGCATCACTTACGGTGAGGTGAAATATTGTTCAGTATGCAGGGCAGCTCGTGACTCCTCACTCGATTCCGGGTTCTCTCCTCTCCGCTGCTGACGATTCCCGAGTTGTGTCCCTGGGATCTGTCGGTCCGTCCGAGTCGTTATCCGCAGGCTGCGACCGGTCGACCTCAGTCTCCTGTTGGTGCTCTGCTTCATCCAGACTGAATTCCTCAATCAGTTCCTGCCGGCGACGTGCAACTGCGCGGTCGAATTCATTAAGCACATCGACGGCTCGATCACGGGAAGTCACCAGCCCGATGATCAGATACTGGACAATTGCCATCAGGTAGCAGATCCAGCCGACAGCCCAGCGTTCTCGATCCCGCCGATATTTTTGTTCAGCTGCCTTATATTCCTGCCATGCAGCAGCAGCTTCAACCTCACTGACCGAGAATTCCTGCAGCCGCTGGCGTTGTCGTGGGCTGAGCACTGGTCCCCGATGGACAGTTGCCGAAGGACGTATCTTCGGCTGTATTTCTGCCGGATCAGTCGGTATTCCCGGTTGAGACTCCAGAGAATTTGCCTGCACGGCCTGTTCGTAGAACTCTGTCCCGGGTGTCATCTGTGGGAGCATCGGCAACTGAGCTCCCACGATAGCGCACATCATCGCGAGGACGGGTGATGAGCGATTGACATGCCGGCAAAGATGCCCCTTCAGCAACTCCCATTTTCTTGCAGCCAGTTCGCTGATCAGGCTCGACTTGCGATTCAGTCTTGGCGGGCCGGGATGCAGTACTGCAAACAATTCCTGATCGGGCATTCCTTCGATCACACCAATCACCATGAGCAGCCGCAGGCCCATGGTGAGCCAGTCAGCGCGATCCAGCCAGTCTACTCGGGTCAGCCAGCTGAACAGAATGTGCTCCATGTTTGCGGTAGCAGCCAGCAACAGCAGCGACGCCCGAAACCACTCCTGCAGGTCTTTTTCGAGTTCATCATCAAGCTGCTGAACGCGGAGAATTCTTCGCAGCAGAAAACGGAACAGGGGAATCGCCACAAGTCCCAGCAGCAGGCGGGAAAATG
>JALRDR010000846.1 GCA_023262145.1 Planctomycetaceae bacterium
GCGCCAGTCCTGATAGCGTCGCGCCTGCGGCCACTGTTCAGCCGCCGCGCCGTAGCCACCTTTTCGTGACGTTGCTTCCGTCATTACATCACAAAACGCCACCATGTTGTGGCCGTCAGCTGCCGCATTCGCATCCGTCCAGCCTTTTCCGCCAACAGCAATGGCAGCGATATTCAGTTTTGCGTTTGGTGATCTGCTCGACAGGATCGCCGGAGCTGCAAACACACTGGAAGCGGCAGCCGTGCTTGTCGTACCAAGAAATGAGCGGCGGGAGAGTGACATCAAACGTCTCCTGAAATCCCGGGTGTTACCTGCGGGAAATCCCGGGTGTTACCTGCGGTCCGAACATGCCGTCAGCTCAACAGGTTAATCAAAACACACTGCAGGGGGAATCGGGCGACAACAGACTCGACACTGCCAGGCACTTACTGCAGCGGGAGCACGGCGGAGCACGCTCGACGCAGAAATTCTTCGTAATCCCAGGCTCCGCTGCCTCCGGTCTGTCGAGCAATCACCAGATCAAGGCTGGGCACAAATGCCAGTAACTGCCCACCGCTGCCAGGCTTGTAGCGAGCATCCGCCGGAATCCCTGCAATATGCTTCTGGCTTTCGGGGAAATGCTTTGCCGGCAGTTCCCAGCCCAGCGTGAATACGGCAGGATTCAGCCCCCAGCGCAACTCCGGAGTCGTCACGTTGTGGGAAGGCAGAGCAGTCTCCTGGACGAACCACGCAGGAATGACCTGCGTTTCGTTCCAGCGACCATTGTGGAGCATACAGTAGCCGATTCGAGCAAGTTCGCGGGCCGGCATTCCAAGTCCATGCGAAGGCCGGCGGCCGATCGTTCCCCCGTCATAATACTGGAACCACCAGCTCTCGATGCCCAGCGGTCGGAACAGTGCCGCCACTGCGTATTCGTCATACGGTTTCCCGGTGACTGTCTCGCAGACCAGCGCGGCATGTACCAGACCGTGAGTTGAGTAGCCACAGCCAGTCCCCGGATCGAACGCCAGTTTAGCCGTCCGTTCGTCTCCACTGTGCCCGAGGATGTAGTCCCAGGAGCCGTCATTTCCAGCACCAGTCGCCTCCGGGCAGATTCCTGAGGTATGGTTGAGCAGCTGCCGGACTGTAATCTCTGCCTTCCGCGGATCGCTCAGCGGCTGAGCTCCAGGAATGAAATCAAAGGCGCGATCGGCAAATGTCATTCTGCGTGGAGTCCGCCCCTGCAGACTTTCCTCCGACGCAATCGCCAGGACCGTCGCACAGATCGCCTTGGACACGGAGGCAACTCGGCGGGAATCCTTGACCGCGCTGTTGCCGCGTTCCACCTGCAGCACGATGCGTCCATGACGAATGACAACCGCAGCAAAGGGACGCTGGTCCGAATGCATCAGCCAGTCACGAAGCTCCCCAAGGCGTTGCGGATCCATCCCTCCCAGTTCGCGGATCTGCTCATCGGTTTCCGTAATGCTCCAGCCTCCCGCGGATTCCGGAGGCGGAAAATACGCTGCCGTCCCTGCGTCCTGCGCGACCACACTGGTCAGTCTGCTGAGCGCAGCGTAATAGACCGGATCGTCTGCTGTCCCGTTGAAAGTGAAGGGCAGAAACTGGTTCTGCTCCTTCAGCATCAGCCCGTAGCCACAGCCTGCTGAGACGGAAGCCTGCAGAGCTGCAACGGCTGCCGCACCTGTCCGATCATCTTCGTTGCAGACGACAGGTTTACCGAACTGCTTCAGCACGGATACCCGCGCTGAGATCTGTTCCAGATCGGATCCGTTCCAGTGTGGTGTCAGAAAATCGCAGGCTTCAGCAACCTGCGGATGTACCTTTCCATCTCCGTAGCCGCTGGCGGTCACCAGTAATTCCGGCGCCGTCTGTTTTGCCAGCCGCAATAAGGATGCCTGCCCCTCCGGATTCCGGATCACGCGGTGCCGGAAACCGGAGTGAGGATACTCGTTGGCAATTTCGATCAGCACATTCTGCACACCCAGCGACTGCACCCAGCGAACAGCCTGCACAACGCCGTTCCGCACAGCAGTTTCGTCCGTGAGCACCCCGGACTGACGCTGATAGAACAACCCCAGAATTACTGCGACGCCGTGTTCGTTACAGGCGCGAATGACACGCTCGACGCGTTTCAGATAACTGGAATCCAGAGAACCATCCTGCCTGAATGCAGAATTGATGGCCCCTTCGTAACCTGGCATTCCTCCCTGCAGGCTGAGCGTAAATGCATTCACTCCGGACGCTGCATAGTGTTCAATCTGAGCCACGAACTGATCGGTGTTCTGCTCTGAGTCAAACTCCGGACGCTGCAGATCCGTGAAGGTTGCATTCACCATCCGCACATTCATCAGCAGCCCTTCACAGGGCGTGCCGTGGTTGACAGGCTGGCCGTTGAACAGCCACCGCGTACCGTCAATGCTGACGCGGGTTCCCGCGGCGGCAGAACTGATGCTGGCAGTGCAGAACAGTTGCGAAAGGACGACCGTCAGCAGCAGCGAACAGGAACTGCCGGGCAGGTAACGCAGCACAGATGTCATCCGACAGACTCCACAGGCAGGGCGGAACGATTCCGAATGATCATCCCGTTGAATGTCTGTGTGAGCAAGTGACAGGCGACCAGCAGAGCAGGGCAGTCGAACGCGATTACTTCCGGCCGTAACGCTGAGTCGCCCATTCCTTGAAGACTCCCTGCGCCTTTGCACCTTCACCGGGGAAACCGCCGTGCTGCACCATCCAGATAAGCACAAGCTGTTGCTGCGGCCGAATCTCCATATTGGTCGCGTGAGCGCCCCCGTGTCCGAACCAGTCATCGCCTACAGCCAGTCCCAGCCCATAGCTGTTCGGAACAGCCTCCGGTGTCTGACGCCTGGTCAGTTCGCGAAAGGCTGACGCGCTCAGATATCGTTTGCCGTTCAGTTCGCCACCGTTGAGCAGCATCTGGCAGAACAAAGCGGTGTCCCGGGCCGTGGAAAAAAGCCCGCCGGCTGGCATGGGATATCGCTTGCTGCGATCGTTGAGCGGATACTGCAGCTGTCCGAACGGAAACTCTTCCAGCCCATCCTTTGCCGCATTCGGTCGATAGGACTTTGCCAGACGGGAAATCTGTTCCTCATTCGGCCAGAATGTGGTGTCCTGCATGCCCAGGGGATGAAACAGGCGTTCTTCCATGAAGTCCTCATACTTCTGCCCGGTGACAACTTCAATGACGCGGGCGGCTGTATTGATGCCTGCGTTGGAGTACTGGTAGTGCGTACCCGGTTCCGTCTGCAGAGGCGTCGCTGCGTAGCTCTTCACAGCGTCAGCCAGCGGCAGTGCATCCAGCGTCGGCTGTTCCACTTCTGATCGAAACGGCAGTCCGCTGACATGACACAGCGCCTCCCGGATGGTGATCGGGTGTGCTGGTTTCTTCAGCACCGGTTCGCCGGCGTCATTCCTGCCGGCCATGAGCATCTGACTACGAAACTCCGGGAGGTACTTCTGTACCGGATCATCGAGAGAGATCTTTCCATCATCAACCAGCATCATCACTGCCGCCGCAGTAATCCCCTTGGACTGCGAGGCGATCCAGAACACGGAATCCGCCCGCATGGGTTTCTTCGCAGCAATGTCTGCGAAGCCCACAGTTTCCACGGTCAGAACCTTGTCTGCACTCGCGACCAGAGCCACCGCACCCGCAAGTTCATGTCGCTCAACATAAGGCTGCAGAACAGTAGCTGCTGTGTCTGCAGTCTGAGCCTGAACAAGGGGAGGGATGACCACCAACGCAACAAGTGACAGCAGGAGTTTTTTTCCAGACATCAGCTCTGCTCGACTCACACAGGGTCACTGGGAATAACGCGAAGCAGGAATTCGAGCTCCTGGTTGCGGGATCCCGGCATCCTCCTTCGGACGGCAGGATTCTCCGTCACGGCGAATTCTCTGTACAGAACACCGCTCAATAAAACCCGCATACAACGCCGGCGTGCTGAACAGATGTCGCGTCCTGTAATGTCGACCTGGACGATGATTGGTCATTCAACCGCGAGCGTCAGGCCACCCCGTTTTCCGCTGCTTCAGGTGTTTCCGACTGCAGCTTCAGCTGGCGGCAGATGGCACATCAGATTCACAACAAGTCCATT
>JALRDR010000863.1 GCA_023262145.1 Planctomycetaceae bacterium
GGTCAGGATGAAGGGCGATGCTGCCAACGGTCGCATGGTGTTCTTCTCCACCGGCACCTGCCACAAATGTCACGTGGTGGAGAGCATGGGCAGAGACATTGGCCCGAATCTGACTGAAATCGGCAGCAAGCTGAGTCGCGAGGCCATGTTTGAATCCGTGCTCTATCCGAGTGCCGGGATCAGTCACAATTACGAATCATGGACAGTGGTCCTGGCGTCCGGGACGACCGTCAACGGATTGCTGGTGAGCAGGACTGATGAAGTAATCTCCATCAAGGGTGACGATGCAATTGTGCGAACCTTTCCGATGGATGACGTCGACGAACTGGTGAAGCAGAAAATCAGCCTGATGCCGGCAGACCTGCAGAAGACGATGACAGCGCAGGAACTTACGGACGTCGTGGAGTTCATGCAGCTGCTGAAGAGAAAGTGACAGCGGTCAGAACACAGCTGCTGCCTGCGGACGTTCTGCGGTCGGAGAGCTGGCAGACTGTGGATTCCGAACAGGAGATCTGCCGTTGTCTGCACTTTGATGAATTTCAGACACTCAGGCGTCAGACCACGGCTCGTCAGTGAGGTTGTTTATGTCGCTGGTGAATACCAGGAATCGGTGCAGGCAGATTTTGTTTCTGCTGTTGACGCCGGCATTGTGCGCCGGCCTGGTTGAGGCTGATGAGCCTGCAGCGGCTGTCGACGGCACGGAACAGCGAAGTCTGCTCAAGGCCATCAGCGATACAGAACGGCAGATCGTCCAGCAGAACTGGCTGGCTGCTGTGGAGAGCTTTGACGCTGCCTGGTCATTGGCTGTCGATGGTGCAGATACGGTGCTGGAGCAGCGCGGGGCTGACGTCCGCCAGCTTGCTCCGGGACAGACAGATCTGGAAGCTGGCGGCAGGGCCCGTCTGGAGCAGCTTTTTCGTGATTCGCCGCCGGAATTTCGGCAGCAGTTTTCGGAGCAGCTGGAAGACGTTGCTCGTGGTCGCATCGCAGCGGCCGTGGAGTCCGGAAGTCAGCAGCAGATCCGTGCGGCTGTCATGCGCTATCAGTTCTCGGCAGCGGCAGAGCGCGGACTGCGAATTCTCTGTCGCATGTACCTTGACCGTGGTGACTTCATTGAAGCGGCATTGAGCCTGGAACAGCTGCGCAGGCTGCAGCGGGAAGTTTCCGGGGAGTTGCTGGCTGCCCTGGCATGGTGTTACGAGCGGGGCGGACTGGTGGATGACGCGCGGGATCTGTTGCAGCTGGCCATGGCAGAGGGTGGGGGTGCAGATGATGCCGCAGGAATGCTGATCAAGGCAACGTCGGAACTGTTGCAGGAGGGTGTCGAGCGGGAGTCTTCCGAAGTTGCGTGGCTGCAGCCATATGGCGGCTATCGTCGAAACCGTCAGCACTCGGTACCGCCTCTGACGCAGCGAACTTCATGGACATCCGGGTTGTTTGAGGTAGCGGACATACTCTATGCCGACGAGCTGAATCCACTGCTGGCAGAAAGCCTCGCCGCGATTCGTAATACGTACGCATCATTGCAGCGAGTCAATTACACGGCGATTCCGGTTGCGCAGCCTTTGTCAGACGGACGCCACGTTTATGTGCGGACAGCAGCCGGTCTGAGAGCTCTGGATGCAGGGACAGGGGCCCTGATCTGGGAAGTGACTCAGCCGGAAGAGATGCTGCAGATGCTGCTGGATCCGAACCCTGAGTATCGAATCACTCCGCAGAATCTCGGTAATGAGCTGCTGGACCGAATGCTCCGACTGAACACTGCCGCGCAGATGTCGATTAGTGGCGACACGCTGTTTGCCGTGGAAGACACGGAGAGTTCGCGGAGTCGCAATCTTTCCATGATGATGGGGGCAGATCCATCAGGTTCGGCAGCGAGCAATTTTATTCGAGCGTATGACGCAGAGTCCGGTTTGTTTCTATGGGAAATCGGAGGTCAGAATCGGGGCCCGGAACCGCTCCGGCAAACGTCTGCCAATCTGCTGGCGGGAATGAACTTCCTGGGTGCGCCGCTGGTCCTTGGCGATCGCATGTATGTGCTGGCGGAAAGCAGTGACGGAATTCTGCTGCTGCGAATAGGCAAGCCGCAGGCAAATGCCGGTCTGTCGAATCCGCAGGTGCTGGCGTCGCAGCTGCTGGCTATTCCGGATCGATCGGTTGCTGATCACCCGTTGCGTGGTCTGGCAGGTCTGATTCCATCGTTCGCCAGGGGACTGCTGATCTGCCCCTTATGCGATGATCGTATTGTGGCCGTGTCCGCGGAGGACCTGAGTATCCGCTGGATGTTTCGCTATCGCGGGATACTGAAGCAGCAGGAGATCGGCGGCAATGCGATGGTGCTTCCTGGTTCCTTTGACGCCCAGCAGTCTCGGCAGGTGGACTTTGAAAGTCGCTGGGCAGATTTCTTTCCGCGGATCGTGGGCGATCGAGTATTTGTGACTCCGCGAGATTCCGATCAGCTGTATTGTCTGGATCTGCAGACTGGCCGGCAGCTCTGGAGTGCGGCTCGGGCGAGCAGCCATGCGATTTCGGGGATTTCTGCTGATCATGTCCTGTTGAGCGGAAATCGTGAATTGCGGGCATTGTCGGCCAGCACTGGCGAATTGCTCTGGACGGCACTCCTGCGTCAGGGTGCGGTCTGCGGGACTGCGGCGTTTGACGGTCGGGTGCTGTATGTGCCGTTGAACACCCCTGCCATCCTTGCGCTGGATTCAGCAACGGGACAGGAGCTGGTGCGACAGGACTGGGTAGCCGCAGATCCGCCCGGGAATCTGTTGATTACTTCGGCGGGGCTCATCTCACAGTCGGTGTTTTCAGTCACCGGAGTAGCCTCCGGGTCAGCGGCAGCGACAGTGGTTGAGCAGGCAACAGTGCAGCTCCTGCAGGGAGACCTGGCGGCGGCTGAAGCGTTGCTGCTGGAACATCTGCAGCAGAACCAGTCCGACTCAGCAGCCCGAAGCCTGCTCATCGACGTACTTCTCAGGACGCTCCGAGAGCAGGGAGACGCCAACGGTGAGCTGCAACAGCGTCTGGAGGTACTGCTGCAGCGAGCCGCAGAAGATGTGGAAATCGCGCCGTTGCTGCACAGTCTGCTGGGCATGCTGCCGCACGATGCGGTATCACTGAATCGACTGCTGCAGGGGAATACGCTGCGGCAGCAGCAGGAACTCACAGAACTGCGGGCGCAGCTTGATACAGCTCAGATCGGTACTCCATTTGCGGAAGCAGTGGCACAGGTGCAACGGCTGCTGCAGCAGATTCCTGCGGGGATGAGTCGGGCGAATCGCAATGCTGGTGTGCTCCGCAGTCAGAGTGACGTGCTGGCCAGAGTGATTCGCGGCAACGTACAGCAGCGATCGGCTGCTGAGCAGGTCCGGTTGCAGAAGGCGGTCATTGGCACTGCTGCTCCGCTGCTGGCGCAGCTTGCGGATTCATCCGACCGTGAGAGTTTTCTGAGCACACTGATTCGATGTGGCCTGCCGCTGACAGCGGCAGCACTGCTGCGGGATGAGACTCTTCCGGTCGAGGGACCTGCCGCTTCAGCACTGTCTGAGCAGGCGTTGCTGAGCACCACTGAGCAGAACGATGTGGAAGCAGTGCTGGCGATTCGCCGCCTGCTGGAGCAGTGGTCGGTTGAGGGTGATCATCGCACCGCTGCTGTGCTGATGGCAGAACTGCAGCACGCCGCTGCGGGTGCTGTCTTTGGCCGAGAACTGCTGGATGCCGATCTCACGGAACAGATCAGAGCGTTAAGGGAGGAGTTCGAGCCGTCGCTGCCGGTGTTCAGAAACTGGCCCGGTTCGCCTCAGGTCAGCGTTTCGAATGACCGCAGTGTGCAGGAGATTCCGGCAGAGACCAGCGGGTATCCAGCGCGACCGATTCCATTGTACGGCCGCCCCGGGCTTTACCGCGGATTCAGTCTGGCATGGCTGACGAAGGATGAAGGAATTGCGGCCTACAACGAACACGGCAAACTGCTCTGGACGATGGAGCTGAAGGTTTCCGGAGACCCGGGGCGAGGTGGTTTTCGTTCGGAGTCGTGGGGATTCAGTGTCGGGCGACTGCTGGTGCTGCATCTGCGCGGCGTGATCATTGTGCTGGACGGAACTCGAACAACAGCAGCTGGTCACCCGCCCGTATTGTGGCAGCAGAAACTTGCGGATGAGCGTGCGATTGGAATGAATGCAGTCTTCACTCCGCTGCAGGATCGCATCGAGCGTTTTTCGAACACCCCCGCTGCTCATGATCGAATGGGACCTCCCAGTGTCTTCGGAGTCCCGGTGATCAGTAATCAGCGGCTGACGCTGCTGAATCTGTTCAATGGTGAGCGGATCTGGGAGCTTGACGGCCTGGCTGCAGATTCCCGCGTTTTGGCAGACAAGGAGACGCTGCTGATTCTGTCGGAAACATCGCGGCGGATCGAACTGCGATCGTTGTGCGACGGCGAACTGCTGTCAACGTCGCAGCTGCCGTCATGGTGGGGCGAAGCCGCCGCCAATCAGGGCAGTTCCGTGCAGGATATTGAACCGGAAGAGGGTGAGAATATACCCTGGCAGGTGATTACAGAGGGGAGACTGTCGGTGTTGTTCCGACTGCAGGGGAATCGGGCCACCCTTGAGGCTCGCGATCTGCCAACCGATGAAGTGCTGTGGGATCGGCCCTATGCGCGCAATACGGTTGTCAGTAATGCAGTGGACGACACGGTGGCGGTGCTGACTGAGGGCCGGCAGCTGCAGTTGCTGCGTGTGGATACGGGCGATGTGCTTGCGGAACAGACGCTGCCGCAGATGCCTTCTCCACGGATGCTGCACCTGCAGTCATCGGGCGGTCGCTGGATTGTGCTGCCCGAGGCTTATACGGAAGACGACCCGGGGCTGGAGCAATTCTATCCGCTCCCGGATGCAGCGCACGTTCATGGCGTGGTCTGTGCGGTGAATCAGCAGACCGGTCAGCTGGATTGGACGTTGTCTGTGGAGCATCGTCAGGTACGACTGCTGGCCTGTAACCAGACCCGCCCGTTCCTGCCAAACCTGCCTCTGCTGGTGTTGTTGTCGCGCGGACGTCCGCCGGGCAGTGAGCGATTTGCTGTACTTGTCGGGGCCCAGGTCATCGACGTTCGTACGGGTGACGTTGTTTATGAAGATGCGGATCTGGGGCGGACGCAGAATGGTCTGGGACTTCGCCCGGCCACGGAAGGGCAACGCATTGTGCTGAGTTCTGATCGTCGTGACGTGACATTTACTTATGATGACGCCGGAGCGGAAGATGCTTCGGGAAATCGCTGACGTGGTTGTCGGGAGCGAGGATGCGGGCCGGCCGTGACTGCTCCTGGTGAACCGCAAACAGACTTCGGAGAGATCTGATGAAGGCAGTCATGCAGGGCTGGCTGGTGGTGATGAGTCTGCTGGGGGCAGTGGCAGCGTCAGCTGTGACCCGTGCCCAGGATGCCAGTCCGTTTGCGGCAGCTGTACGGACAACCGAACCGGTGGAGGCGGCCGACCAGCAGCAGCAGTTTCATCTGCCGGCAGGATTTCAGATCGAGCTGGTGGCTGCGGAGCCGCAGATTGCAAAGCCGATGAATCTGGCAATCGACAGTCGGGGGCGGCTGTGGGTCAGCAGCTCGCTGGAATATCCATTTGCTGCCGCAGCGGGCACTGAACCACGGGACAGCATCAGAATTCTGGAAGACACCGATGGGGATGCGCTGGCAGACAGAGTGACAGTGTTTGCAGATGGTCTGAACATTCCGATCGGATTGTTGCCTTATCGTGACGGAGTGATCTGTTTCAGCATTCCGAACATCTGGTTCCTGCGTGACACAGACGGAGATGGAGTCTGTGACAGTCGCGAGGTGCTTTACGGTCCCTTCGATACAAGTCGGGACACTCATGGAATGTGCAATGCGTTTCGGCTGGGCGATGACGGCTGGGTCTACGCCTGTCATGGGTTCAATAATCGCTCGGAAGTGGCTGGGCGTGACGGGCATCAGGTTGCGCTGTCATCAGGAAATGTTTTTCGCTTTCGTCCGGACGGTTCGCGGATCGAACTGTACACGCAGGGTCAGGTGAATCCGTTCGGCCTGTCAGTGGACCAGTACGGGGACATTTATTCAGCAGACTGCCATACCAAACCGTTGACTTTGCTGCTGCCGGGTGGCTGCTACGACAGTTTCGGGCGGCCGCATGATGGCCTCGGCTATGTTCCGCCACTGATGCAGCACCTGCATGGATCGACGGCCATAGCTGCGGTCGCCCTGGGCAGCCAGACGCACTTTCCGGCGGCATGGTCTGCAGCCACGTTTCACGGCAACGTGATGACTTCCCGTGTGAACGCGAACCAGCTGGAGCGACGGGGGGGCAGTGTGCGTGCGGTGGAACAGCCGGACTTTCTGAGCTGTGATGATCCGTGGTTTCGACCGGTGGATCTGATTGCCGGCCCGGACGGATCACTTTACATCGCGGATTTCTACAATCGCATCATTGGCCATTATGAAGTGGATCTGAAGCATCCGGGGCGGGATCGTTTCCGTGGTCGGCTGTGGAGAGTGTCGTGGTCGGGAGCCGAGATCGCCGAGGTTCGTGGCTCAGCGGGATACGGACCGGAGCTGGCGGGTCGTTCGACGGAGGAGCTGCTGCAGGTGATCGGCAGGGGCCCGGCAGAGGCGGCTCGGCTGGCTCGGGATGAAATTCTTGCAGCGCCTGTCACCCCGCAGTCAACGGCTTCAATTCAGCAGGGGATGCAGTCGGAATCAGCGGCTGTGCGACGCTTCTGCATGCGGATGCTGGGTCAAATGCAGCAGTTGTCATTAACAGATCTGCAGCGAGCAGCGGCTGACCCGGCCGAGGTTGTGCGCGTGCATGTCTTTCGTGAACTGCGAGAATCCACACAGCAGATCCCTCAGGAAGCGTGTGATGCCCTGCTGCTGCAGGGTTTCGGAGACGCATCGGCTCTGGTACGGCGAGCCGCAGTTGCTGCGGCAGCGGTTCGACCATCCGTCGCGTTGCTGCAGCCATTGCTGCGGCTGCTGCAGACCACGGAGCTTGGTGATGTTCATCTGCGACACAGCATTCGAATAACTCTTCGTGACCACCTCCGCAGGGATGACTGGCAGCAGCAGCTCACCGCATCCATTCGGACGGGTATGGAAATCTGCGAGATCGCTGATCTGTGCCTGGCCACGGGATCAGAAGCGGGAGCGGCATTCGTTGCCGATAAGCTGAACGTGCTGGCAACTCGACAGCCCCAGCGGCTGCCTGAATATCTGAGTTTTGCAGCTGCACGAATTCCGCTGCCGGCCACAGAGCAGGTAGTGGCTGCCGTGCAGCAGCGATTCGCCGATGACCCGGCTCGACAACTGGCATTGCTGGAAAGCATATCCGGTGGATTTCGGGAGCGAGGTCTGGCTGAGCCCCAGGCGATTACTCGCTGGGCGCGGGATCTGGCGCTGCAGCAGTTGCAGCTGGAACGCGAGACCGAGGTGCAGCAATTGCATCCCCAGGCTGTGCTCAGCTGGAACTATGCGGCGCACACCGTGGCTGCAAACTCTGCCAGCTGCTGGGGACTGACCCGCTCGCGGCGATGTGCCGACGGCGTTGAGAATGCTGTTCTGTACAGCAGCTTTGAAGCAGGTGAACAGCGTACCGGGTTCTGGACATCAGGAGAGTTCGCGGCCCCGGCAGAGCTGAGTTTCTTCATCGCCGGGCACGATGGGTTTCCGGATCAGCCGGCGAATCGGGCCAATGCGGTGAGGTTGCGTGATGCTGTCAGCGGACAAATTCTGCGGGAGGCCTTTCCACCCGGAAATGATGTGGCTCAGGGAGTGCAGTGGTTATTGCAGGATCTGCAGGGACGCAGGGTACGGCTGGAGATGGTGGATGGTGATTCGGCCAGTGCTTACGCGTGGCTGGCAGTGGGGCGTTTTTCCCTGGCGGAACTGAATCCCTCGGATCAGTCAGAGCGGACAGCACGGGCGATGAAGCTGATCGCAGACCATCAGCTGCGAAGCTTTATGCCGGTGCTTGATCATTTGCTGCAAACACCGGAGGTTCGCGGGGAAGAACTGGCGGCGGTCTGTGTTGCTGCTGCCGCGCTGCGCGGTGGTGCCGTTGCTCAGGCAGTCGCAGCTGTAACGCAGCTTCCAGGGGCGGACGCCGCCCTTCTGACAGCCGTCCGCGTATGTCTTCAAAGCGGCCGCAGTGATTCTGCTCAGGAAGCGGAGATTCTGGAGCGAGCGATGCAGCGGGCTTCAGCCCCGCGGCAGGTGTTGCTGGCAGATCTGATGTCGGCCGATGCCGCTGGCTGTGAAATGCTGGTAGGAATGATGGACCGTGGACGCGCCTCGCACCGCCTGCTGCTGAATCCGTCAATCCGCCAGCGCCTGAATGCGGTCCTTGCGGAGCCTGTTCGGAAGCATCTGGATGAACTGCAGGCGGCGCTCCCGGACGAAGACGCTGCAGTGCAGCAGTTGCTTACAGAACGCAGGAAACTGGTTGAGTCGTCAGCTGGCGATGCAATGGCAGGCAGGGAGTTGTTTCGGCGAAACTGCATGATCTGCCATCAGCTTGCAGGAGAAGGCAAATCGGTGGGCCCGAATCTGGATGGGATTGCCAGTCGCGGACTGTCGCGAATGCTGGAAGATGTGCTGGCCCCGGGCCGCAATGTGGATGTGGCGTTTCGCACATCCACAATTGTGACAGTTGCTGGCAAGGTCTACAGCGGACTGGCCCGCGAAACGGAACCTGGTCGAGTCTCCATAACCGACCTGCAGGGTAAGGAGACACTGCTTAATGCTGCAGAAATAGAAGAGCGACTGCAGTCGAACCAGTCACCGATGCCGGCGAATTTTGGGGAATCGTTAAAGGCCGAAGAGTTTCGGGATCTGTTCGCGTTCCTGCTTACCCAGCAGCAGAAGCCCTGAAGGATCTTTCAGCGTGTGAACGTGTGCACAGTGAACAGGATTCTGGATTCCTTTTGGTTCCGCTTGCACGTGGATTGAATTCTGGATGGGGTGTCGCGCATTCTTCAGCCTGAAGAACCTGTCAGGTGCTGGCAGGCAGAAAATGTAACGATCCAGGAGAACCGGAATGATGTCGAGGACAGTAATCTGTGGCCTTCTTGTATTGAGTCTGGCGATCAGTGCCCCGGCGGACGAAAAGAAGAAGAAGAAGGGGGCAGGCAATCGAGCGCCTGTGCCAACGCAACGGTTTCTTGCTGGCATTGAACTGACTGCTGATCAGAAGGAGAAGGTCAAGGCTCTGAATGCCACGCTGGAGGCAACTGCAAAGGAACTGGCGGCGAAACGTCAGGCGATTCTTACCGACGAACAGAGAGCGGCTGAAAACGCTGCCCGCAAGGCTGCTCAGGCAGAGGGGAAGAATCCTGCAGAAACTCGTAAGGCGACACAGGACGCCCTGCAGCTGACGGCAGAACAGCAGGAAAAAATGAAGGGTCTGCAGCAGGCTCAGCGAGAGTTTTCTGCGAAAGTGATCGCCGGGCTGAAGGGGATTCTGACTCCGGAACAGCAGGCCAAACTGCCGAATCCAGCTGGCGGAAAAAAGGGCAACGCGGATGCTCCAAAGGGGAAGAAGAAGAAGTCCGAATGATGTCTGCAGCGGCGGCAAGGCCACACAGGCAGAAATAACAGGGGGCTGGTAACCGCAGGGTTACCAGCCCCCCTTTTTTCGTTCATTTCGCTGCAGCCTGCGTTCCCGCGTGGGCGGCGCGCTGCATGTCAGTGGGAGCAGTTACCGACGGTCTGGAAGAAGTCGTTGCCCTTATTGTCCACCAGGATAAAGGCGGGAAAGTCGATGACGTCAATTTTCCAGATGGCTTCCATCCCCAGCTCAGGAAACTCCACCACTTCCACGGAACGAATGTTTTCGCGGGCGAGGATTGCCGCCGGTCCGCCAATGCTGCCCAGATAGAAACCTCCGTGAGTCTGACAGGCTTCGGTCACCTGTTTTCCGCGGTTACCCTTGGCGATCATGACCATGCTTCCGCCGTGCTGCTGGAAAAGGTCCACATAGGAGTCCATGCGGCCGGCAGTTGTCGGACCAAAGGAACCGCTGGGAAGTCCTTCCGGCTTCTTGGCAGGTCCCGCGTAGTAGACCGGGTGGTTGCAGAAGTAGTCGGGAAGCGGCTGTCCGGCTTCCAGTCGTTCCCGGAGTCGAGCGTGAGCAATATCGCGGGCCACGATAATCGGGCCATTGAGCGAAAGCCGCGTGGTTACCGGGTACTGATTCAGTTCTGCAAGCAGTTCCGGCATCGGCTGATTCAGGTCGATGCGAACCGCTGAAGCATCCTTGTGTTCGCGCAGATGTTCCGGAATGTACTGCTGTGGATTGAACTCCAGTTGTTCGAGGAAGACGCCATCGGCTGTGATGCGTCCGCGAGCCTGTCGGTCTGCGCTGCAGGAAACACCGATGCCGACAGGAAGTGAAGCTCCGTGTCGAGGCAGGCGAATCACACGAACATCGAGGGCAAAGTACTTGCCGCCGAACTGGGCGCCGATCCCGCACTTCTGTGCAGCCTGCAGCAATTCCTGTTCAAGTTCGAGGTCACGAAACGCTCGACCCGCAGGGCTGCCGGTGGTGGGCAGTGTGTCGAGGTAGCGAGCGGAGGCAAGCTTGACGGTCTTGAGGTTCATTTCGGCCGATGTGCCACCGATGACGAAGACCAGGTGATAGGGAGGACACGCTGCTGTTCCCAGGGTAACCATTTTCGCCGTCAGGTGATCGACGAGGGTCGCCGGGTTCAGAATGGCGCGGGTTTCCTGATAGAGGTAGGTCTTGTTTGCAGAGCCGCCTCCCTTGGCCATGAACAGGAAGTCGTATCTGCTTCCTTCGCAGGCCGCGAGGTCCAGTTGTGCCGGCAGGTTTGTGCCCGTGTTCTTTTCATCCCACATTGTCAGCGGAGCGTTCTGGGAGTAGCGCAGATTATTCTGGGCATACGCCTGACCGACCCCGGCCGACAAAGCCTGCTCATCGCCTTCTGACCAGACGCGATTTCCCTTCTTGCCAAGAATCGTTGCAGTCCCGGTGTCCTGACAGAACGGGAGCACACCTTTGCTGGCAACATCCGCATTCCGCAGCATGGTGAGCGCTACCATGCGGTCATTCTCTGACGCTTCCGGGTCGTCCAGAATAGCAGCAACCTGTTGCAGGTGTCCTGGGCGGAGGTGGAAGTTGATGTCATGGAACGCCTGGCAGGACAGCAGTGTGAGTGCCTGCGGCTCCACACACAGCACATCCTGCCCCCGAAAGGACTCTGTGCTGACAAAGTCTGAGGTCAGTTTTCGCCAGGGCGTCTGATCATCGTGCAGTTGGAAGAGGGGTTCGTAGGGGAATTCTTCAGAAGACATCGACCTTGGCTCGCTGAGAAGTGCGCTGGAATTCCGGGGGATTCGGCAGTAGCTGCCGCCCTCTACTTCTTAGCGTCAGCAGGAGCAGACTTCTGCTCATGCGGAGCCGGAAGTCGGCGAATTCCTGCTTTTCTGATTCGGCCGGTCGTGGCGTAGGTGCTGAACCCGTACGGCTTGGAACGTTCCACTTCAAAACGCACATCCACGCGACGACCATCTGTGTCGGTGTCGACAATCTGATTGTCATCGATCCATGCAGCAATCCTGCTGCCATGGACCCGAACCCGAACCTTGTACCAGCGTTTCCCTTCGAACTGCTGGAAGGACGTGGTTTCGTTTTCAGAAGCATCCATGCCGTCGAGGCTTGAGATTCCGCAGAGTCCACCGCCCCAGCCACCGAGGATAAGTGAACAGTGGTTCTTGCCGATGGGGAAGGTGATGGCAGCAAAAAAGTCACTGCCGGCTTCACGCATTGCTTCGAACTGCACCTCATAGTTTTCTGTGGGCAGATCCTTGCGGACGGTGTGAATCCCGGAGAGGTCCTGTCCCTGGGTGATGACAATTTCTCCCTTGTCGACAAGGACTTCACCCTCACCGCCGTAGTTTGTCACTTTCCAGCCCTCAAGGTCCTTTCCATTGAACAGAGGTGTCCACTTGACAGCAGACTCTTCCTTGTCTGCCGTTTGCGGTTCATCGCCAGCACAGGCAGTGAGGGTCACGTGCAGCAGCAGCAGGGGCAGGCAATAGTGGAAACACGCTTTCATGGTAGGTCTTCCGAACTGAAAGTAAGACGATTGGTGAACGCGGAGTGATCAGAGCCGAGGCAGGCTGCAGCCTGCCAGTGATCTCCAAGAATACCCCACTCGCAGGTGTCGTCCAACTGAATGACGCTGCGGAGATGAGCGGAACCGCCGGAAGCGGGTTGGACTGCTGTTCCGCCGTTGGTTCGGGCTCGTTGGAGTGGTGAGGCGACGTGGCGTGCCGTTCTGTCCTGCAAAAAGGTCCGGAAAAGTCCTCGTCCAGCTCATTTGAAAACCTGCGTGTCGCTTCGTAAGTATTTGCAATAAAACACCTTACGGAAGAATCGGCAGCGATGATCTCATCTTGACCCGAATTGGCAATTTCCTTTAGAAACCTGCTGTTTCTGCCGCCGGTCTACGGGCTGTGCAAAAACTGCCGGGAGAATTCTGCGTGCTGAAAGCAGGTGGAAGATCGGTCAATGGATTGACACTCCGATGAAGGCATCGGAACGGAAAACATGGTACGGACTCACCCCCAACATCTCTGCTGCAGAGTTGCCGCTGTTGGCATCCTCAGGTTTGCTGCTGTTCGGCATCAATCTCTGCGGTTGCTGATGCGCTGTGGGTTTTTGCTGTCTCTGCTGGTGCTGAGTGTCGGTTGTCGCACGGGCAACCATTACCACGCGGAAGCAACATATTTCGGGGAGCAGCTTCCTGAGCGATTTCGGCTGGCGCAGGAAACGAATACTCAGGAAGTGGACTTATCACGACTTGCGGGGGATGCCGTCGGCAGTCAGACGATTGGCATCGGTGACGTCCTGAAAGTGCAGATAGCCGCAGGTCTTTCTGACGGTGATCAGTCAGAAATGGCAGCGCGAGTGGAGGATGACGGCACGATCAGGCTGCCGGACATCGGAGCGATCAGCGTCGAGGGCATTGAGCCGCAGGCGGCGGAGGGTCTGATCCGAGCGGAAGCGGTGCAGAAGGAATTGTATCGCAATCCGACGGTGACGGTGACAGTCACATATCACAAGACGAACCGTGTTCGCGTGCTGGGTGCAGTGCGTGAAGAAGGTGTCTACGAGTTGCCATCCTACGCCAGTGATGTGGTTTCTGCGCTGGCAGCGGCCGGGGGTCTTGCTGAAAACGCTGGCAGGCATGTGGAGGTACGGAATCCGCTGCTGAATGCGGCTCAGAGTCTGCCGCCGGGAACTGGCGGAATGATCCGGCCGATATCGGCGGAGTCGGCAAGCGGCGTGAATTCCTACACCATTGATCTGAGCAGTGCTGCACAGGCGGTCGGCAGGGCCTATCTGGTTGAAGATGGCGGTGTGGTGATGGTGGAAAAACGCGATCCGGAACCGATTTACGTGCAGGGGCTGGTTCGCAGTCCCAATCAGTACGAGTTTCCGATCGGCAAGGATCTGCGCCTGCTGCAGGCAATTTCGCTGGCAGGTGGAACATCAAACCAGCTGGCAGACAAGATTTTTGTAATTCGCCAGCATCCGGAATCGGCTGAGCCGTTGTTGATTGAGGTGAGTTATCGCAAGGCAAAACGCAGCGAGGCATCCAATATTCGACTGGGGCCGGGAGACGTGATTTCGGTCGAACAGACTCCGGGAACAGTTTTCATGGATGCACTGAACATCATTCGATTTGGTATTACGGGATCGACAGCGTTGTTCTGAAGATGAAGCAGCGGCATGTGCTTCGATGTTGAAATCGGAGCGCAAAGGAAGAAACAGCAGGGACGGCAGGGAGGCCGGGCATGTCAGATCCTCAGGGGATCCTGAATTCGAATCCGGACAGCGGATCGGCAGCATCAGCGCTGCACACGATCTTTCGTTTTCTGCGCACGGTCAGATTGCGCAGTGGCATCCTGATGGCTTCGGTGCTGCTTTGTGGCATTATTGGAGTAGCGTATTACGTCACGGCGGACCGGATTTACGAGTCGGAAGCATCGCTGTACATCGTGCGGCTGGGAGCGACGGTAAATCAGGACAGCCCGAACAGCAGTTCCAGTCCGGCGAATGAAATGCCGACCTTCATCGCATTGATGTCGGAGGAGGAAGTGATCCTGCGAGCGTTGCAGATCCTTCCCGAAAAATACCGCCAGGCAGATCTTGCAACCGTAGCACCGAAGTGGTGGGCATCAGAAGTACGCAACAGGCTTTCTGCGTCTGCTGAGTTCAACACCAACGTGCTGGACATCAGCTATCGCTCAAAGGATCCGCGGGCGGCTGCGGCAATGCTGACTGCGATGCTGGCGGGGTACGAGCAGTTTCTGAATGAAACGAATCGCGGGCTGTCAGAGCAGGGTCTGCGGACACTGAGCATACGGCTGCAGACGATAGAAGAAGAGCTGATACAGCTTGCTGAGGAGCGACTGGCGTTGAAACGGTCAGCTCCGGAACTGGTTGACACAGGAGACGGCACCAACAGTCTGAATGTGATTTCCAAGAACATCGAACAGCTGTCCGCGGAATTCTCGAAGGCGCAACGTGAGAGTGAGCAGACGCGGACGACGTATCAGGAACTGGTCCGCGCCATCGACAACGGTGAGGACATTCTGCAGTTTGCCCTGGAGACTCTGGATTCCGCCGGTCGGCAGCTGATTGAACAGTCGATGGGACTGGGAACTCAGGAGAGTTTTCACATTCAGCGGATTACTCAGGAACTGCTGAACCTGCAATCGGAGCTGAATGAGCTGCGGCAGCGATACGGGATTCGTCACCCCCGAATTGTCTCACTGGAGCTGGAGATTGATGTCAAGGAGCAATACCTGCTTGAGTTTCCGGAGATGCAGCGGCGCAAGACAGAAGAGACGACCCGGCAGGTACTGGCCCCGCGACTGGTGCAGTATCTGAATCAGCAGGTGCAGTCAGCGGAACAGGGCGAGCAGGCACTGCTGGAGCGACTGCAGGCAGAACAGCAGAAGGCGCAGCGGATCTCTCAGACGCTCACACGGCTGGATGACCTGGGTCGCCGCATGAATGCACTGTATGAACAGCAGGCCTCGCTGCAGTCACATGCGGATGGCATCGGACTGAACAAGGATACGTTTCTGAGTACACGAGTGGCCAGCAGGCCGACGGTACCATTGAAGCCCGTTTCACCACGGCTCCCGATCATCGCGCTCCTGTCGATGATGATGGGTGTGTCCCTCGGGCTGGCAGCGATCTGGGTTCTGGACATTCTGGATGATCGATTCCGCACACCGGAAGAGCTGAAGCTGCAACTGGATACTCAGGTGCTGGCCATGGTGCCGCGGCTGGAGGAGCTTGGAGGGACAGGATTTGGTGCGGTGCTGTGTCACAGTCGTCCGCATTCGCGTAATGTGGAGGCGTTCCGAGCACTCCGTACGAGCGTCGACTTCTCCCCGCATGAATCGAGTCGCATGGTGGTGACCAGTACAGAGCCGGGGGACGGGAAGACGACTGTGTCATCCAATCTGAGTGTCGCCTTTGCTCAGTCAGGCAAGCGCACACTGGTGATTGACGCGGACATGCGAAGACCGGGTCTCTCCACAATGCTGGGTCTGCGGGATGATACGGGCCTGTCGCAGATTCTGCGTAGTTCGGAAGAGCTGGAGACGGCCATTCAGGCGAATCTGCGATCCACAGAGGTTGCTCGTCTGGACGTCATTTCCTGCGGCCCGCGTCCGACGAATCCGGCGGAACTGCTGGCGTCTGAGCGATTTGCAACATTGCTGTCATGGGCCGAGACTCGATATGAGCAGATTATCATTGATGCTCCACCGGTTCTGGCGGTGAGCGACCCGGCAATCCTTGGCCGCCTTGTTGATTCCGTAGTACTGGTAGTGCGACCGGACAAGGATCGTCGCCGCATGGTTATCCGCGCGGTGGAAACACTGCGAACACTGGGATGTTCTCTGCTGGGTGTTGTCGTGAATCACCTCAGCACATCGGAAGCCGGTGGTTACGGTTACGGCTATGGCTATGGCTATGGTTATGGTTACGGCCATGACCAGCACGACAGTGAGGAGCACGAGGAACATTCTTCGGCCAGTGCCCTGTATGAATTGTCGCTTGGTTCTGATCGAGACAGCGGGGATCACCGTTCGATGTCCCGGGCGGCCTGATGGGTGTGCGTCTCGAAAGCGGGTTAAGTCATGTCGAGGAAAAGAGCAGGATCAGGACACAGGTTTGTTTCTTCCGCATCCTCGCGGCAGCTGCAGGCGATTCTGGCTCGACCGGTCCTGCTGAATCTGACAGACCTGCTGTTGCTGTCACTGCTGGTGGTGCTGCCCTTTGTCATGGGTGGTCGCGAGGCGCCTGGGCACTGGCTACTGATCAGTGGCTCCCTGCTGCTGGGCGGTGTCTGGTGTCTTTACTGCGGTTTCTTTGGCGGACGACTGCGACTGACTGCGCTGGAGCCCCTGCTGCTGCTGGGTCTGGTTCTGGTCTGGATGCAGACACGGGAAATGCCTCCGGAAAACCTGCAGCAGATTTCTCCTGCGACTTCCTACCTTACTGCGGCGTGGCCGGATAGTCAGCTGGAGCCCGCAGCAGGCGGCTGGAACACAATCAGCTTTTATCCTGCTGAGACGCGGCATGCATTTCTTGTGCTGCTGGCCTACGGTGTTTTTGGGCTGGTCGTTGCTCAACGCCTGCAGCAGGAGCAGGACTGTTACCGGCTGCTGCGTCTGATCGGTATCAGCGGTCTGCTGATGGCGTGTTTTGCCATTCTGCAACTGCTTTTCACCAATGGAAACTTCTTCTGGGTCTACGAGCATCCATACACTGACACGCGAGAGGTTCTGAAAGGCGCTTTCACCAACCGAAATCATTTTGCGCAGTACCTTTCGCTTTCAGTGGCAGCATTACTGTGGTGGGCACTGTCCCGTCGGAAGGACACAACGTTGCGGCAGATCCCCGGTTTATCGGGGCGGACGCACACCTCCAGTAGTTCAGCGATTGCTCCGCAGATACTGACACCGGGTACGGTGTTGCTGATCGCATCAGCAGCAGTGCTGCTGGTGTGCACAATGCTGTCTCTGTCACGCGGCGGTATGGTCTCCACAATCTGTGTCTGTGCACTGATCTTCCTGCTCCTGTGGCGACAGCGGCAGGGGACGACCAGTCTGGCAATATCGCTGTTGCTGCTGGGGGGGCTGGTGACTGGAGCGATCCTGCTGCCTGGCGGTGACGGTATTGAGCAGCGTGTATCACAGCTGGCTTCGCTGGATGCAGATGTGATCGATGCACTGAGTGCTCGCCGATCGATCTGGGACGCGGATCTGCGCGCGATTCGAGAGTTTCCATGGCTGGGGACGGGGATTGGCACTCAGCGATTCGTCTACAGCATTTATATGGAAAATCTCGCGGAGTTCATGGACTTCACATTTACTCACGCCGAGAGCACATACATCAATCTTGCGCTGGAGGCGGGGCTTACAGGTCTGGGGCTGCTGGTACTGGGGCTGATCTACGCGGCAGGCAGATTGCTGTGGTTTGTGCTGCATCATCATGACGAACGATCGGCGGCGGCAGTGGCGGCGCTGGCTGCATTGCTGGGCGGCATGGCACACGCCAGTGCGGACTTTATCTGGTATGTACCGGCAATCGTGCTGACGACAACAGCTTTTGTGATGACGGGGATTCGGCTGTGTCAGGGGTTTTCAGAAGACGGAGGACTGCCCTGCCCGCGTCTGGTCTGGATGGCGTGTGGAGCGGGCTGTCTGCTGCTGCTGGGAATGGTGCAGCCGGAGCTTTATCGCCGCATGCAGTCTGAACATTACTTCCATCAGTTTCTGACGCTGAACCGACACATTCGCGAGGCGAAGGAGATGAAGGAAGACGAGGAGTTTTCTGATCGTGAGGCGTCTGCTGCAGCGGAGACGTCGATATGGGAGCGGATTGAGCAGAGCGTTCCGGACACCGTAGCCAGCTACCCCGTCGCGGCGGGTGATGACAATTCCGCGGAATCCACCGTGAATGAACTGCCTGCCCTGATTGTTGAGGAGGACAGGGAGCAGCAACTGCGCGAACAGTTATCGCTGCTGATTCAGGCGTGGAAGGCAGATTCCGACAATGCTGAGGTCTGTCTGCGGATTTCCTATATCAGCCTGGAACTGTTCGAGTTACTGCAGGAGCATGCAGACAATCCGCTGCCACTGTATGAGATTCGGGAGTCCGTACTGGACTCTGAGTTTGCCGATTCAGTTGCTGTGATGGAGTTTCTGAGTCGAGCGTTCAGAAAGAACCTCCCTCTGGTACAGATGGCTGATTCGATGGCACGCCACGCGCTGGCATTGTGTCCGCTCAAACCGCAGGCCTATCGTCAGCTGATTCGCACGGGGTTCATTCGCCATCATCGAGATGCAGCACGGCCAAGGATGATCGCGCAGGCGATGCGGCTCGGAAAATATGATCCGGATACGCGCCTGCAGGTCGGACGGGCACTGCATATGGATGGCTGGCATGAGGAAGCGGTCGTGCAGTGGCAGGTGGTATTCCATTCGAATTCGAAACTGCGGCAGGAACTGCTCCGGCTGCTGGCGGGAAGCCCGGCAGCCACGATCCTGAGCAATTTCGAGCCGACGCTGGAGGAAGCAGCGGATGTCCTGAGGGTATTTGCTGAAGACGGCCGGCCCGAGGACCACGCGGAGCTGGTCCGCTTCGTGGTCAGTCAGTCGGAATTCCTGCCCTCATGGAATGGCGATGCAGAAGGCGACGAGATGGGCCTTGGAAACGAACATGAGAAATACCTCGACGTTGTCATGCAGGCTTATCGTCTGGCACATTCGCTGCAGGACCTGGCGAACACTGAGCTGCTGTTACGGCGGGCAGTTACCTGCGACAGTACAGCTGAAGCACCGCGACGTGGGCTCGGACTGCTGATGATGGAACAGCAGCGCTATGCTGAAGCGGAGGGATTGTTCATGCGTTGCTACGAGCTTTCTCCCGGTGATATCAAACTCGAAGAGCTTCGACGGGAATGCCGTCGGCTGCAGCAGACGCAGCAGCGACAGCTGCGGAGTGTTTCCTTCGGCGAGTCGGCCCAGACCATCGTGGAATAACCTGTTCTGAACAGTTCAGACCGGAGCAGTGGCCGTCAGAATGCCGCTTCTGAAGTAATTCTGCAGATTCCACGGCCGATACATCCTATGCTTTGCGTTTCAGGAAACAGGGCAGCAGGAGTGCGGGCTGCCCACCGGACCGAAATTGACGTTGCAGAAACGGCTGTCGTGGTGGTCTGGCAGACCGTGCGGCAAGGGATCAGGTTATGGACTCCGAACAGGTGAATCTGCAGATCCAGATTCAGGCACTTCGGCAGCACCAGCGCGAAGTGTTGCAGGTGCGGGCACGAATGCTGCAGATCCGAGAACAGCTGCAGCAGCTGGATGAGGAGCAGCGCGAGCAGCTTGAGGAACTGGCCAAAAGACTCGATCGCGGTCAGAACGAGCAGTTGCGTGCTGCTCAGAATGATTATTCCGAACGACTGCAGCAGATTGAAACGGATCTGCAGAACGCGCTGGCAACCGTCGAACAGGACAGTCGCGAACTGCAGAGTCAGCAGGAAGCGACGTTTGAGCGGCAGCAGAAGCAGATTCGGGATCACTTCGACGGTGAGTTGTGGGTTCTGAGTTCGGTGCTTGACGAATCACGTGAAGACAGTCCGATCAGTGTTGCCGGACGCGCACGGGATGCGCTGGAAACACTGGAGAAGACAATCCGGCAGCGGTGTGCAGACCTGGAGGACTGCCGCGAGGAGCTGGCGGTTTATCTGCGTTCCTGTCATGCAGGCGTGGAGAACGCTGCGCCCCCCGCTGAGATCTCCGTCCCCTCCGCTGATGCAGCGCGGCTGCGGATTCAGGAGTTGTACGATCTGTGTTTTGCGGAGGCGTCCGCAATCTATGCGATGAGTCTGCCGCAATGGGTGCAGGGAATCCGCATTCTGCTGATACCAATGGTGCTGTTTCTGGCCGTGCTGGTTCCGGTCACGTTCATCAACGCCGATCCGCAGTCGTTCCTGACGGCTGGTCAGAGCAACGCGAACTGGGAGTGGCTGGGGGTCTCGGCTGTGATTGCGGGAGTGGTGGCACTCATGGTGACGATGGGTGTGACGCTGATCGTCAAAGGGCGACTGCAGCGCGGCTTCGAAGAAATTCTGCAGGCTGCTTCCAATGCAGCGGCTCTGCAGACCTACTGGAGTCGTCAGAGCTGGAAGCAGCAGGAGCAGCTGGAGGCGCGGGCAGAGCTGTGGCTGAAGGAAATGCAACAACAGCGTCGCAGCAAGGCTGCTGCGCTGACAAAGGAATCGCTTGACCAGCAGGCGGAAGTCAGGCGTCAGCATGCGGCGCAGCTGCAGGCTCTGGAGCAACGCAGACAGCAGCAGGTGGAGCAGCTGAGCAGTGATGCAGCAGCTGCGGTTGTCGAGCAGGAGCTGCTGCGGGGTGAACAGTTCGCGACCGTAAGAAGTGAAATCCAGCAACTGAATGATGCCGAGGCCGAGCGACTGCAGCAGCAGGGTGGCGGTCGACGACAGACCCTGATGCAGGAGTTTGCGGAACTCCGCACAGCCGGCGAAACGACACTGTCTGCTGCCCGTCTGCTGATGGCTATCGCCAGCGACAGAAAGCCACAGCGGTCCGCTGTCGAAGGTCTGAATGGTGGCTGGGTCGTTCCCTCAGATCTGCCGGAGCTCATTGAGGCTGGTGAGATCACAGCGGAATTTCCGTCACTGCCATCGTCTTCGCAGTCTGCGGACATGCAGTTGCAGTTGCCGGCGCTGCTGCGATTCCCGGAGGATCTTTCGCTGGTGATTCGGCATCAGCCGAGTGGCCGGGAGACAGCTCTGGAATTTGTTCGTGCGATCATGATTCGAATTCTGACATCGATGATTCCCGGTCGGCTGCAGTTTACGCTCATCGATCCGGTGGGACTGGGCCAGAACTTTTCAGCGATGATGCATCTGGCGGATTTTGACGAGTTGATGATTGGCAGTCGCATCTGGACGGAATCAACTCAGATTCGAGAGCGTCTGCAGAAGGTCACCGAACACATGGAGAGTGTGTTTCAGACTTATCTGCGGAGTGAGTATGAGACCATTCAGGAGTACAACGAGGCGGCCGGTGAAGTTGCGGAGCCGTTTCATTTTGTTGTGATTGCCGGATTCCCGACGGGATTCACAGAAGAGTCGGCTCGGCACCTCACCAGCATTCTGACCAGTGGGCCCCGCTGTGGAGTGCATACGATCATGACGATGTCTCCCGATCAGGAGCTTCCTCGTTCATTCAATGCAGATGATCTGCGCACCAGCTGTATCGGATTCACGGTCAGAGGGAACCAGCTGGTTCCGGATGTGCTGAGCGAGAAGGGCGCAGATGCAGCTGCGGACACGTGTCTGCTCAGCTGGACTCCGCCTTCCTGTCCGAGTTCAGCGGAGTATGTCCAGCAGGTCCGGGCTGTTGGTGAGCAGTCCCGGGATGCGCGGAAAGTGGAAGTGTCCTTCGCCCGAGTGGCACCAGCGGAGCAGGAGATCTGGACGCATTCAGCGGCCAATGGCATTGATCTGCCGATGGGTCGAGCGGGGGCGGCGCGGCTGCAGTATCTGCGGCTGGGCCGTGGAACGAGTCAGCATGTGCTGATTGCCGGCAAGACAGGATCCGGTAAGTCCACACTGATGCATATCCTGGTGACCAATCTGGCTCTGATGTACAGCCCGGAAGAGGTACGATTCTTTCTGGTGGACTTCAAGAAGGGGGTGGAATTCCGCGCTTATGCGGCGTGCCAGCTGCCGCATGCCGATGTGATTGCCATTGAAAGCGATCGCGAATTCGGGCTCAGCGTACTTGAGAAGCTGGATCACATGCTGCAGGAGCGAGGTGAATTATTTCGCGCGCGGGGAGTTCAGGACGTGCCTTCGTTTCGGCGGCAGCATCCGGCAGAACCGCTGCCGCGTCTGATCCTGCTGATCGATGAGTTTCAGGAATTCTTCACGGTCGAGGATCGTGTTTCTGCACAGGCATCGCTGTTGCTTGACCGTCTGGTCCGACAGGGCAGAGCGTTTGGAATTCATGTGGTTCTGGGATCTCAGACGCTTGGGGGAGCGTATTCGCTGGCACGCAGTACGCTCGGCCAGGTGGCGATCCGAATTGCTCTGCAGTGCAGCGAAAACGATGCCCATCTGATCCTCAGTGAAAACAACTCGGCCGCTCGACTCCTCACCCGCCCCGGGGAAGCAATCTACAATGATGCCAACGGCATGGTGGAAGGGAACCATCTGTTTCAGGTGGCGTGGCTGGATGATGCACATCGCGATGGTCTGCTTCGTCCATTACGACAGCGCGCGGGAGACGGTGGTGGTCAGGCGTCTCTCCCGCTGGTCTTTGAAGGCAACATTCCACCGCGACTGGAAGACTGTCGGCCACTGGCAGACTGGATCCGTACCGGGGCGCTGACGCAGACGCAGGGAGTACCCTTCTGGCTGGGTGAGCCGGTTGCAATTGCGGATCCGATACGGGTTGATTTTGAGGCCGCTGCAGGCCGCAATCTGCTCATCGTGGGTCAGGAATCGGCAGCCGCTGATGCGTTACTGAGTGCAATTCTGATCAGTGCAGGATCGGCTCCACAAAGGCTGCGCGCAGAGTTACTGCATGACCAGCGGGACCCGGAGTCACTGCGACTGCTGAGTGACATCGCTGCAGCAGTACCGGGTGAAGTGAGAATTCATGGCCATGCGGAAACAGCTGCTCGGGTTCTTTCCCTGTCGGCTGAGCTGGAGCTCCGAGAAGCCATGGAGTCGACAGCAGACTTGCCAGGAATCGTGTTATGTATTCGCAACCTCGGAAACTTCAGCAGTCTGCGGCGGAGGGAAGATGACTTCGGATTTGGTGGCTTTGGTGCCGAGAAGGAGCCGGAGACAAGTGATCAGTTCGGCGACCTGATTCGCCGCGGACCACAGGTGGGCATTCACGTTGTCATCTGGGCTGACAGTTTCAGCAATGTGGTGCGATGGTTGTCCGGCGGAATCCTGAAGGAATTTGACGCTCGGGTGGCGTTCCGGATGAATCAGACAGATTCTGCCAGTCTGATTGACACTGCGGCCGCTTCACAGAATTCGCCTGGGCGAGCAATACTGTATCGGGATGGCACTGGTGAGACGGTACGTTTCCGACCGTGGTTTCAGCCGACTGCTGCAGCCGTGCAGAGGTTGTGTGGCGAGTTGCAGCCCGTGGTTCCGGCTGCAGCAGAACAGACGGACGCTGGTGGATCGCCGACTGCAGATGCGGCGGAGCTTCCGAATATCGATGATCTGGTCATTGAGTAGTGAGGCTGCAGCGAAGTCAGTCTGACCTGCCGGCGGCGAACCAGGCGATCGATTCCAGCAGGGACCGCTCGCGTGAGTCCGGGAATTGCCGCAGGCAGTGAATTGCTCGGCGGGCCATACGTTCGGCAGACGCCGCTGCTGAAGCCAGTCCCGCCTGAAGTGCCGGGTATTCGGAGGGCAGAAGTGGCACATGGGATGCAGAGAATTCAAGTCCCCGCAGGAGCTGCTGCTGCTGCTCTGGAGGGGAAATTCTCAGGCCGCGGAGCACCGGCAGTGTCAGGCGTTGATTATAAAGATCGTTCTGGCTGTCCTTTCCGGTACGGGCCGAGGACATTGTGAGATCGAGTACATCGTCGGCGATCTGAAACGCCATTCCCAGTCGCAGCCCGAAGATGCTGAGTTGCTTCTGCAATGGCAGCGAGAGTCCCGCAGCACGCGCTCCGAGTCGGCAGCTGATGGCAAACAACTGGCCCGTCTTGCCGGCAATGATGCGAAAGTAATCTCGTTCGGAGCGGGATTGTTCCAGCCGAGCGGCGATCTGGTTCAGTTCTCCTTCGCAGGTACGGTTAGTAGCCAGCCCGATCAGCCTGCAGGCTTCGGCATCGCCGCTGGTGGCGGCAAGGTAGAATGCCTGGGAGAACAGGTAGTCGCCGAACAGCACACTGGTTTCGGTATTCCAGCGACGATGGACCGTGGACACATGCCGCCGCAGGTCTGCGTCGTCGATCACGTCGTCATGAACCAGCGTGGCAGCATGAATCATCTCGACCACTGTGCCGAACAGTCTTGCGCTCTCGCGGCTTTCGGGCCTGAATGCGGTGCCCTCAAGTCGGGAGCAGAGCAGAGTCAGAATGGGGCGGATCTGTTTGCCGCGGAAGCGGCTGGTGTGATCAGCTACATCCTGGATGAATTCGGAGCGATTGCGAAACTGTCGGAGCAGACCCTGCTGCACAGCCTGCAGGTCATCCTGCAGGAGGTTGGCAATCTGCAGTTTCAGATCTTCCGAGGAAGGGCTGATCGCTGTCATTGGTGGGTCTGCCCAGGTGGTAGTCCGCACACGGCAGTCGACCGGAGCGATGATGACGAGTTATTCGGGGAGATCTGCCGTCCAGGTTCCGGAACGTCCCCCGGTCTTGGAAAGCAGCCGAATACTGCTGATCTGCAGGCCTTTTTCTGCAGACTTGCACATGTCATAGATCGTCAGGCAGCACACCGAAACGGCAGTGAGAGCTTCCATCTCAACACCGGTGCGGGCTGAGGTGGATACTGTGGAACGAACAACAATCTGACCGTCACCGGGGAACGTGAATTCGAGTTCCGTTCCATCCAGCGGCAGCAGGTGACACAGGGGGATCAGGCTGGACGTTTTTTTCGCTGCCTGAATCCCGGCAATGCGGGCAACTTCCAGAACATTTCCCTTCTGCAAGCCACCCTCGCGTACTAACCGCAGTGTCTGAGGGCTCATTAACACAGTTGCTTCCGCAGAAGCAGTCCGGTGCGTGATCTGCTTGTCGCCCACATTGACCATACGGACTTCACCGTCTTCGTTCAGATGGGAAAGATCAGTCATGGGACTCACTTTCGGTCAGGGCGGAGATTTCGGCCGGCTGCGCCGCAGGACTATTCGATGCCCTGAGCAGCCAGCCAGCGTTCGGCATCAAGTGCAGACATGCATCCGGTGCCGGCTGCGGTAATCGCCTGGCGGTAGTAGTCATCCGCAACGTCACCTGCCGCGAAGATGCCTTCGACGCTGGTCATGGTGCGATGCGCTGTCGTCCAGACGAGGTATCCCTTGTCGTTCGTCTGCAGTTGCCCCTTCAGGAATTCCGTGTTGGGAGTATGGCCAATGGCAGCGAAATAGCCGGTGGCAGGGAGGATTTCGGTGGCTGTCGGGTCTTCGCTGCTGCGGATGCGAACGCCGGTGACACCCTGAGTTTCATCGCCCAGCACTTCGTCGATCACAGAGTTCCATTTCACCTGAATCTTCGGATTGTTCAGAGCCCGCTCCGACATGATCCGACTGGCACGAAAGGAGTCACGACGGTGTACGATGTACACCACGGAGGCAAATTTTGTGAGAAAGGTTGCTTCTTCCATGGCACTGTCACCACCACCGACCACCACGACCGGGTGGTTACGGAAACGCGGCAGAGCACCATCACAGACGGCACAGGCGGAAACCCCCATATTCTTGAAGCGTTCTTCAGATTCGAGTCCCAGATAGTTGGCTCGAGCTCCGGTTGCGATGATGACAGCATGTGACTGGATTTCGCTGCCGCTGAGCGTGCGCATGCGGAAAGGGCGTGCGGACACATCAATTTCGACAATATCGTCGGTCACAATGCGGGCCCCAAAATTGGTGGCCTGCTGTCGCATCAGTTCCATCAGCTCCGGTCCGCTCACACCGTGCTTTGCATGCGGAGCCATATAGCGGCGTTTCTGTTCATCGATGGACGAATCGAGGTAGGCCGTCATATCTCCTGCGGGGAATCCGGGAAAGTTCTCAACTTCGGTGGTCTGGGAAAGCTGGCCCAGCGGAAGCGTGCCCTTGAGTCGGTTTTCTTCCGTTTCTGCACCTTCATAGACCACTGGCTGCAGTTCTGCCCGGGCTGCATAAATTGCCGCGGTCCAGCCAGCCGGACCTGAACCGATAATGGTTACTTTTTCGGTCATTGATTGCCTGCATTTCTGTCAGAAGGAAGTCTGTATGAGAGATTGTGGCTGCATCTGCTGACACAGCGGGATGGGTGCCAACATAGCGAAGCGGAAGATGTCGTCAATCGAGGAGTGTTACAGCGGGTCGGGGTTCTCGGAGTGACATGATCTGGTGCCGTCCTGAGTTTCCCGAAGAATCCGGATTCCAGCTGACAGCCCTTGTTGCATTCAGGGTTTTTCCGGCTAGCCTTGCCTTTTTCGGACCGCATTCTTCGGCCGCCCGAGGCTGCAGATGTGAAGGGAAACTGTGAACCTGCAGAAGAGACCCATCGGATGATAAGAACGTTTTTGTCTGTTGCCGCCTGCCTTGTCTGTCTGTTGCCTGTGGTTTCCCGGGCGCAGGAAGAAAAACCTGGTCGGCCGATTCGGGCTCTGCTGGTGACCGGCGGTTGTTGTCACGACTACGAGCGGCAGAAACAGATCATTACTCGCGGCACCAGTGCGCGCACACCAATCATCTGGACGGTCGCTCATCAGGGTGGCACAACCACGGATACAAAGATCCCGTTGTATGAGAACCCGGACTGGGCGGACGGCTTCGATATTGTCGTGCACAACGAATGTTTTGCTGGTGTCACCGACAGGGAGTTTGTGGATGGAATTCTGCGGCCGCACCGGGAAGGTCTGCCGGCAATTCTGATTCATTGCGGAATGCACAGTTATCGCACCGGCGATGACCGCTGGTTTGAATTCTGTGGAGTGCAGTCCCCCGGGCACGGGCCGCACTATTCGTACGAAATCAACAGTGTGCAGCCGGAGCACCCGGTGATGGCCGGCTTCGGGGAGCGATTTGTGGTTCCCAAAGGGGAGCTGTACCACTCCGTGCGTATCTTCGACAGCGCGACACCGCTGGCGGTTGCAAAGCGGAGGGACAACAACGAGCCGCAGGTCTGTATCTGGACCAATGACTATCACGGCACTCGAGTATTTGGCACGACGGTCGGCCATTACAACGAGACAATGGTGGAAACCACCTGGCTGGACATGCTCACCAGAGGAATTCTGTGGGCAACGGATCGTGATGCAGAGACCCACTTTACTCCGGTGAACGCCGAGACAGACGAGCAGATCCGTCAGCTGGCTGTTGCCGAAATCGCCGTATCCACTCCCGTGTTGACTCAGGGCTGCTGCGGCGAGGGCAACCTGGTGTTTGAGCGCAAGGCGACGGCCAGCAGTGAGGAAAGACCAAAAAAGAATTTTGCTCCACTGGCCGTTGACGGCCGACTGGATACGCGGTGGTGTGCAGCCGGAGCTCAGTCGGGAGAATCACTGATCCTGGATATGGGGGCCGCCCAGTCACTGCGGAATGTAAGGATTCACTGGGAGCAGCCGCAGACAGCGTATCGTTATCTGCTGGAGGCATCTGCTGACGGCGAGGTATGGCAGGTATTGTCTGACCAGAAGGAGAATCGGCAGCCCAATGGCATTTCGGTGGATCAGGTGCAGGCGGATCAGGTGCGGTACCTGAAGATCACCTATGCCGGCTCCAGTGGTGGCTGGGCCAGCATCTGGGAGGTTGAAGCCTACGACGGAGATCTGCCACCGCTGCCGCAGGGGCTTGCGGCAGGTTCCGGCCCTGCTGCCGGGGTAGCCGACGTGACCGCCCCGGATGGCTTCGCAGTGTCACTGTTCGCTGCCCCGCCGGAGGTTACGTATCCGGTCTGTATCACGACTTCGGTTGCAGGAGAAGTCTTTGTCGGCGTCGATGAGCAGGGGTCACTGGGAAAGGAGCCGGGTCGTGGCAAGGTCGTTCGCTGCGTTGATACCGACGGAGACGGCAAGGCGGATCAGTTCAACGAGTTTGCTCGAATGGACCACCCTCGTGGGCTGGTTTATGACAACGGATCACTCTGGGTTCTGCACCCTCCTCTGCTGACGGTGTTTCGGGATACAGACGGAGACGGAACTGCCGACGAAAGTGAGATTCTGATTGAGGGCATCAGTACCGAAGAGGTCGACAAGCGCGGAGCGGACCACACCACCAACGGAATTCGACGGGGAATCGACGGCTGGATCTACATTTCCGTCGGGGATTTTGGCTTCCAGGAAGCCGTGGGGCGGGATGGCACAAAGCTGAGTCGTCGCGGGGGTGGTGTTGTGCGAGTCCGCCCGGACGGAACAGAAATGGAAATCTTCAGCTGGGGACAGCGAAACATCGTGGACATCGCCGTGGATCCACGGATGAATCTGTTCACGCGGGACAATACCAACGACGGCGGTGGCTGGGACATTCGGCTCTCGCACGTGATGCAGACGGCGAACTACGGTTATCCGTCGCAGTACATTAATTTCACAGCTGAGATCATGCCGCCGCTGGCTGACTACGGTGGGGGTTCCGGGTGTGGAGTTCTTTATGTCAGTGATGCCCGCTGGCCGGCACCGTGGGGTGACATGCTGCTCACCTGCGACTGGGGTCGCAGTGAGGTCTTCAGTCATCTGCTGCCGCAGCACGGGGCTACGTTTGATGCTCAGCAGGACACCTTTCTGAAGATTCCCAGACCTACGGATGCGGATCTGGATGCCAGCGGGCGACTGTTTGTGACCAGCTGGAAGAATGGCGGGTTTTCCTTTGAGCGTCCGGATGTGGGCTTTGTGGCTCAGATTCTGCCGCGGGACTTCACTCCCCGTCCGGGGCCGGTTCCGGCGGAACTTGACGATGTTCAGCTGATTGCCGCACTTGGTCATCCGTCAGATGCGCTGCGACAGGCGGTGCAGCAGGAGATCTTCCGCCGCGACAGCATTGGCGGGGATGCTCTGCTGGCCGCAGCGCTCCAGATGGACACGCCACTGGATGGTCGCATTGCAGCATTGTGGACGTTACGGCAGCAGGATCCGGCGGCGTTTGCTGCTGGATTTGCGCAGCTGGTGAACCAGCCGCAGCTGCGCGAACATGCTGTTCGAGCAGCCGGTGATCGCCGCAGTCAGATTGATCGCAGACTGGCTGGTCCTGTGTTTGCGCGGCTGGATGACAGTGACCCTCGTGTTCGGGCTGCCGCGATCGTCGCCATCGCCCGGATGGGAGAAAAACGAGCAGCAAAGCAACTCCTGACGCTGACACAGCGCACCGAAGCGGCGGCTGAGCTGGACGGTGACGCATGGCGTCATCCGGATGTCGGGCGAGTGATTCCTCATCTGGCCGTCAAGGCTCTGGTCGAACTGCAGGCAGTTGAAGAGTGTCTGGCGGCTGTCGGTGGCCCATGGCATGCGGGTGCACTGCAGGCGCTGCAGGGAATGCACCTGACCCGGACAGTTGATGGTCTGTTTGCTCTGCTTGGGCGAACCTGGAATCCATCTGCGCGAACTGAACTGCTGACGACTCTGATGAGGCTGTATCACCGAGAGGGTGAATTCAGTGCTGACAGTCCGAAGTGGTGGGGCACGCGGCCGGACACCACCGGCCCTTACTACGATCGCAGCAAGTGGTCGGAATCCGATCGCATCGGGACAGCCCTGCAGATTGCTCTGAACGAAGCAAACGACGACCTGCAGGCAGAACTGGAAACCCAGCTGCGTCGGCATGTCGTCCGCCTTGACGGGGATGCTGCAGGAGCAGCGATGCGGGAACCGGATAAGGCTGTTCAGATACCGCAGCCGGACCCGAACAATCCGGACCTGATTGCGAATCTTGAGTATGCAGAAGTGCTGAAACGTACTCTGGCCGTGAAGGACGCAGACCCGCGGAAAGGTGCTGAGCTGTTCCGTCAGCAGTCCTGCGTGAATTGCCATAGTTACGCCAACGGCCAGCAGCCGCGGGGCCCGCACCTGGTGGATATTGGCCGTCGCTATCGTCCTGAGGAGCTGGTTGAGTCGATCGTGAATCCGAACCGCCGGATTGCTCAGGGCTTTGATACGTGGGCGTTTGTGATGGCCAGCGGCAAGGTTTACACGGGATTCGTGGTGCTGGAGAGTGCTGAGACGGTAACATTGCGCGACGCTACCGGGATTGCAGTGGACCTGATTCAGGACGATATTGATGATCGCGTCAAGCAGGAGCTTTCGATGATGCCGCAGGGAATTGTCGGAAACCTGACACCGGAACAACTGGCAGAGCTGCTGGCCTGGCTGCAGACTCTGCACTGATGGCTACCGTCAACGGGACGGTGGGCTGGGCAACAATTGTCGCGGCAGGAGCACCTGGATTTCTGTCGCCGAATGGTCAGTGATCGCCGGACTGGTGCGTCGTCGGGAGCAGACAATTGAGCCGACCATTTTCACGAACTCGCAATCCCGGTTTGCCCACCGGGCCTGGTCGTGCGCCGGGCTGGATGAGTATTTCTCGCGGTACAGCGGCTGGCATGGCACTGATCTACGCCATGAATCTGGCGGAGCACCTGGTTTTTCAGACCGAGATTCGCCGGCCCTGGATCACTCAGTCAGACCTGCTGCCGGCAGAACTGAGCAGGGTTCTGCTGGCCGTGACAATTCCGGCATTGCTGTTGTTTGCCTTCCGCCCCAACCTGCCTTCCATTGTGCGACTTGCAGCGCTGGTCACGATCCTGCTGCCGTAAGAAA
>JALRDR010000864.1 GCA_023262145.1 Planctomycetaceae bacterium
GGAAGTTCTGCCGTGAAGTTCTGATTGCTGTCGTCCGGGCATGCAGAAGGTGATCGATTCATCAGTCTGGATCCGGAACTGCAACAGCACGCTGAGCCGGCCAGTAGTCCTGCACCTGCAATTGCTGCAGCAGTTCCGCGCGCAGCTGAGTCATGATCGGATCATCCTGTGCGCGTGGCTGAGCACTTCCGGAGGTAACCTGAATCGGGCTGCCGAAGTAAAAGTGCACGCGCCATTCGGGCTGCAGAGTGATGGAGTCGGTAAGGTCTTCTTCCATGCGGTGGACTGTTTCTGCGACTCGTTCCGGCGTAACAACGCCACGCAGGTTCTGATCAAGATAATCTTCCGGATACAATGAAAGGGCCTGTGCATAGTAGCAGTCGATCAGAGCCCGTCGACCATCCGCTCGTTGCTCCGAGGTCGTTTGCGGATCCATGAGTTCATGCAGAATTGCACTGCGCAGATCCTTGACGCGCTGGATGCGATCGCCGCGTCGGCAGGTCTGCAGCCAGCGCCGCTCAAGTGGCTGCAGCGCGCCCTCAATGAGCGCCTCAATTCGATCACGTAAGCGACCACTTCCCGTCTGTCCGCTGATGTCCACTTCGCGCGCTGCAACGAGAGCCTGACCAAGCTGCTGGATTCGCTGGATGGGAGGCAGGTGCTCGTGTGTCTTCCAGAAAGTTCGTTTTTCGATTTCAGAAAGTGTCCGGGATACGGAATCGTTGAGTGATCCGAGCAGTTCATAGCGGATGGCGATGGGAAAGATCATCACTTTGCCATTGCAGCCGGAGTGTTGTCGACGTCTTGCTGCTGCTCGCGCAATGCAGGACGCTCCGCGCATGAAGCGAAGCAGTCGGTCATTGGACCGCGAAATCGCGCCTTCGGGAAATACCACGAGGGGGCGTCGGGCTTCTGCGACGATGCGAATTGCGGAGGTCAGTGACTGCAGATCCTGCCCTTCGCGATAGATACTGAAACCGCCCAGCAGCCAGGCTGCTGTTGACTCCAGCCAGCTTTGCCTGAACACGTGCCAGCTGGCAAGCAGGTGGATGTGGCTGTTTGTGCGGCGACAGATGAGTCCCATGACGAGCGGGTCGGAATCGCGGCAGTGATTCGGGCAGAGCAGGATGCCATCCTTGTCGGCCAGGCTTTGCTGCAGCCGTTCGATGCCGTGAATCTGATGGTCAACGATTCCGCACCGATGCTTCAGATACGGCAGCATCAGCAGGTTCTGAAAAATGGTGGAAAACCAGGTCCTTTGCCACGGCGGGACGAAGCGGTAGGGTTCTTCCACGACAACCTGCTGCATAGATGCGGCACTTTTTCAGTGGGACTGGGCAGGAAATCAGCTGTGCATGGCAGCCCTGCCGCGAACCGAATCCTGAGTGTTGTCGGCTATCGTAACAACACCGCAGCAGAATGTCGCCATGATTCATGCCGCATGCCGGGCAGGGAGCATTTGTGGCGATTGCCAGCACAGCAGTCAGTCCGGCAGCCTGCCGGGAGGCGAGCTTTCCGCAGCAGCTGCGGCAGGATCATTGTTCAGCCGTCGCCGTGTTCCGATATGTGGAGACCTGCAGCGCTCCGGATCTGCTCAGATGAACCGAAACAGCTCCACTGATGCTTGTGAAATGAAGGGCGGCTGTCGGGTAGGTTTGCTGCAGATAGCTGCGTCCGGAGTCATTTCCGCTGCTGACGATGACATGTTCCGGCTGCAGCTGCAGCGCCAGTTGTGGAGGGTTGGAGGCTGCGCTGCCGTGATGTGGACTGACCAGAACACGACAGGTCGGAAGCTGAGTGAGCAGCTGTTCCAGACCGGAAAGTTCAAGGTCACCGGGCAGGCAGATTCGCTGGCCATGAAAACTGAGTACAGCAACCAGACTGTTTTCATTATCGGTGCCTGCATCCTGGTGATTCGGATCACGCTGCAGAAACTCCACTTCGAGGTCTGCGACAGACAGCCGGTCACGATTGCCGACCAGGCGTACGGGCAACTGCAGGTCTTCCGAGAGCTGCATCAGACGCTGCACTTCAGGAGCTGTCGAACGCACAAACTGTCTGCTGGTCAGCAGCGCTCCGGCTGGAACTTCCCGGAGCAGTGTGGGCAGGGCGTTGTAGTGATCGGCATCTGCGTGAGAAACAACGATGGCGTCAATGGTGCGATGACCCTGGTGCCAGAGAAACTGCTGAATCCGTTCCGCAGCGGCAGGTCCCTGGTTCATTGCCCCGGCATCGAACAGCAGCACATGTCTGTCGGACTCCACGATGATGGCGTTGCCGTGCCCGACGCTGAGCACTGTACAGAGCAGATCTGATGTCCGCCGGGACGATCCGACCGCCTGCAGCTGAATCGTTGTCAGGAGCAGCAGTGCCAGCAGCAGCGTGTGTCGAGCAATGCGTTTTCTGCAGAGCACAATTCCGGCGAGCAGCAGGTACCAGAGGGGCAGAAACCAGGCCGGCAGATCCGGAATGAACAGGTATCCGAAGGGATAATTCCCTGCTGAATGGACGCACCAGAGCATCAGGTTCTGCAGCAAAAGAAACGGCACGGCGATCACAGACCCGATGGGGGGCAGCAGCAGCGATCCGGCGAGGAACAGAAAGCCTGCTGTCAGAACAATGCCGGTGAGCGGGATCAGCAGCAGATTGACCACGAGACCGGTCAGGGAAAAAAGATGAAATTCTGACACCACAAGCGGGCTGACAAAAAGGCTGACGGCAAGAATCTGGCCGCTGCTTTGCCTGAGAGCGGTCTGCAGATTGCACAGCCAGGCACGAATTCGGTCGCGGAGCAGAAGTGTGTCTGCAGGCGCTTCGCCATCTTCGCGAGCTCGGCTGCCGCCGTACCAGCACAGTCCGGCGACGGCCAGAAATGACAGCCAGGCACCCGTGTCAAAGGTGGTCTCCGGATCCACGACAATGAGTATCAGCAGCGTGAGTCCGAGTACAGCGGTCGGGCGAACTTCACGGCGGAGGAGCTGGGCGCAGGTGCTGATCATCAGAAAGCAGGTCGCCCGGAACACGGACGGACGCAGATCGGTCATCAGAGCGAAGATGACGCAGACCAGCATTGCCAGAATCAGCGCGCGGCCACGAGGCAGCAGCAGGGCATGCAGGATGCGCAATACGAACACATAGAGGATTCCGACATGAAGTCCGGATACAGCCAGCAGGTGCAGGGTTCCACTGCGGGCAAATGCGCGTTCCGTATCGTGACTGAGCAGGTCTCGATTTCCCAGCAGTAGAGCTTCTGCAAGTGCCTGATTTCCAGCGGGCAGATGTGCCCTGATCTGTTCCGAAGACGCCCGCTGCAGACGGCTGAGAAGTGCAGGCGGGTGCCACAGTGGGGCAGCGCTGACAAGCTGCAGCGCCGCCGGATGACGAACCCGGAGCGTGGCAATAATCCCCTGTCGAGTGGCCCAGGCGGCGTAATCAAATTCACCGGGATTGGCCGCGGTGCGCGGTCGTTGCAGCTGTCCCAGCAAGCTGATCTGATCACCCGTATGCAGATTGGGAGGCGGTCCATCCACAAAGACCTGCACCAGTCCAGCGGGGGCAATGGTGGTTTCGGTCCGGGAGATGGTTTGCGGATGGAGCAGGAAACGGAATCCCTGCTCACGACGTTCTGCAGACTCCGGATTGCCGCGCGCAGAAAGCAGACCGTGGATTGTTCCTGTGATTCGGCATTGCAGTGGGGAATCCGCGATTCCCGCAGGCAGCCGTTGTGCATGCAGGAGTGTCGACTGCTGTTGCAGTTGAGCCCCCAGCAGAAAAAATCCGCTCAGCAGCATGACCATTGCCAGCGGGCGACTGCGCCGCGCAACGGGAGCGCAGAAGGTGATCAGCAGCAGTGAAAGCAGGGGCAGGAATTCACCAGAGCGTCCGGCAGAAAACCGGGACCAGACACCGGCCGTCAGGGAAATGGCCAGCAACAGGATCAGTGGGGGACGCTGTCTGATGACAGGTTGTCCCGACCGATCAGATGCTTGTTTCAACGCAGAGTTTCTCTCCTGCGTCCGTCCAGCATCGGTTGCAGTTCCTCTACAAAGTCATGCACGTC
>JALRDR010001188.1 GCA_023262145.1 Planctomycetaceae bacterium
GAGCGGCGGAAGCACGGGAGACGCTGATGATCAGATCCGCCGACGACAAGAGCCTGCAGCCGGCTTCCGCTGAGATTGCTCTGTCGGTTCGGGGCGTTGGCAGGCGATTCGGTGCCGTGCAGGCACTGCAGGATGTCAGCTTCGATATTGTGCGGGGCGAGCTGCATGCGGTCATGGGGGAAAATGGCGCGGGCAAGAGCACGCTGATGAAGATCCTTGCCGGAGTTTTACCGGAGTATGACGGTGAGTTGCGGGTCAATGACCGTGCAGTCCGTTTCCGTTCTCCCGGCGACGCCGAGGCGGCCGGCGTCGGGATGATTCACCAGGAACTGAATCTGGTCGATCAGCTGAGTGTGGCGGCAAATATTTTTCTTGGGCGAGAAATCTGTTTTCGCGGAGGCCTGCTCAACGTCGCCGCGATGAATCGCCGTGCCGGGGAATTGCTGGGAGAGCTGGAGGCTCAAATTGCAGCGGAGACTCTGGTCCGCAGGCTGCGAATTGGTGACCAGCAGCTTGTCGAGATTGCTCGAGCCCTTTCGTTGCAGACCGACATCCTGATTATGGATGAGCCCACCAGTGCGCTGACAGAAACCGAAGTGGATCGTCTTTATCGAGTGATTGAGCGACTGCGGGCTCGCGGTGTCACAATCATTTATATCTCACATAAGATGGATGAGGTGTTTCATCTGGCGGATCGAATTACCGTCCTTCGCGATGGGAAGTTCGTACGAACGATGCAGCGGAGCGGGACAACGCCTCGAGAAATTGCCCATCTGATGGTTGGCAGAGAACTGACTGAGCGGCAGGCACGGACGTCTGAAGAGTCGAGTTCTGGTCAGGTTGCCCTGCAGGTTCGGGATCTCTCACTGACTCAGCAGAGCAGGGGCAGCGGGCAGCGACTTCGCAGGATCTCGTTCGAACTGCGTCGTGGCGAAATCCTGGGACTTGCCGGGCTGATGGGCGCCGGTCGTACAGAACTGCTGGAAGCGTTGTTTGGTGCAGCAAGGGGAACTGTGACCGGTGAAGTGAGAGTGTACGACAAGGTCTGCAGATTTCGGCATCCGGCAGAAGCGAAGCAGGCGGGACTGATGATGGTCTCAGAGGATCGCAAGCGTCTGGGTTTATTTCGTCAGCTCAACGTGCGTGAAAACATCAGCGTCAGTGCACTGAGGGAAATGGCATCTGCCGGAGTAATATCTCCGCAACGCGAGCGGCGGCAGATCACAGAAGTAATGGCATCCCTGGGTGTCAAAGCCGAATCTCCGGAAATCTCCATCACTTCGCTCAGCGGTGGTAATCAGCAGAAGTGCATCCTGGCCAGATGCCTGCTGACGAAACCTCGAATTCTGCTGCTCGACGACCCGGCACGCGGTGTCGACATCGGAGCCAAGTCGGAACTTTATGCGTTGATGAGGCAACTGGCCGAAGCGGGAATCTCAATCCTTGTCACATCAAGTGAATTGCCCGAACTGCTGGCCATCAGTGATCGAATTCTGGTGCTGAGTGAGGGAGTGCTCACGGCCGAATTCACGGCAGCGGAGGCCAGTGAGCAGAAGATTATGGAAGCGGCAACGCTGGGTCGCAGTCAGGCTGTGCCTTGTGCTGAGTGATGCCGCAAATCTGTCCTTGTCGCCGGAAAAGTGGCAGATTCTGCAGGTAAAGGCTGATCGCATCGCCGGGCCACGCAGTCATGCGATGGTGGACCTGTCGGAACAGTGCGCTGCGTATTGAGGACGATGTCGAGCAGCGATATAAGTACGTGGTTGAAGTGCAACTGACTAGTACTGATGACCTGATTTCGCCACTGGGACAGCTTTCGTATGTTGTTTTTTGAGCAGTTTTCGCGGGATACGCAGTTCCTGCGACTGGTGAAGCGTGAACCTGACGTGGATCTGGTCGTGGCTGCTCTCGAGATTGCTCGCGATATCCACCCGGACCTCGATATTCGTGCTGTTCAGGGGAAGCTGCAGAAGGCTGTTGCTCGACTGACCCACCCGATTACGTGTGCTGGTTCCGACTTTGATGAACTGAAACTGCTGGTCTGTTTCATGACCGAGGAACTGGGGCTGCATGGGGAGTCGGGTTATCTGGACGACATTGATGCTCACTGCCTGAATCGAGTTCTGGAGACGGGGCGAGGAATACCGATTTCGCTGTCATTGCTGTATCTGCATGTGGCCAGCGAGCTTGGTATACCACTGGAACCGATCGGTACTCCGGGGCGATTTCTGACTCGCCTGCAGACAGAGGCGGGGGTGTTATATGTAGACGCGTTTGATCAGGGGCGAATCCTTGATGAGCCAGAGTGTCTGGACCTGATCTGTTCGACGACACGGTATTCTCCTGCGGATGTACGTCGCTGCCTGCGTCCCCTCGACGATCGTTCCATTATCGTGCGGATGCTGCAGAACCTGAAGAACCTGTTCGGTCGACAGGAATGCTGGATTGATGCCTGGCGCGTGCAGAGTCGGCTGAGTCTGCTGCTGCCGGGATCATGGCGTGAACGCAGGGACCACGCTGTCCTTACGCTCCGCGCCGGACGTTACGGCGAGGCAGTGGAGTTGTTGCGGAAGGGCCTGAGTGTCTGTCCGGATGAAGATCGCCATTACCTGGAAGGCCATCTGAGTCAGGCCTTGCGGTTGCTGCCCGAAAGTAACTGAGCACTGCTTCTGGTCAACGGCAGACTGTCACTGTGAACACCGATAAAGAGCCGAGTCGCCGTTTGGTCTCACGGTGCAGCATCACCGGTTGAGAACCCCGGCAAGCTCCCGGAATTGCAGGTCACACGTTGGTTTCCTTTCTGTCAGGAAATCGATAACGTGTCGACTGCAGGAATTGCAGCAGAGCCTGCAGCGGCAGGTCTGCGGATCCACTCAATCGATTCATTCTCACACTACGTCAGGAAGGGCTGTCAGGTATGGCCGACTGGATTGAACCCGGTACAAAGGCGCCTGCGTTCGCCGTCAAAGCAACCGATGGGAAGCTGGTACGTTTATCGTCATTCAAGGGCAAAACGGTTGTCCTGTATTTTTACCCGAAGGATGACACTCCCGGGTGTACTCGCGAAGCATGCGCTTTTCGCGACCGCCTGCAGGAAATTGAAGATCTGGGAGCGGTGGTTCTGGGAGTCAGCCCGGACAGTGTTGAGCTGCATGTGAAATTCACCGAAAAGTTCTCGCTGACTTTTCCGCTGCTTGCCGACACCGAGCACGAAATCGCTGAGAAGTATGGTGCATGGCGTGAAAAGAACATGTACGGGAAGAAGTCGATGGGTGTGCAGCGATCGACATTCATCATTGGACCGGATGGCAAGGTTGCAAAGCTGTGGAAAAAAGTATCCGTTGACGGACATGATCAGGAGGTGATTGACGCTCTGAAGGAACTGGGGGGCTGAAGTCGCTCCGCAGGCGATCATTCGTTTTGCTATGTCTGTAATAAAACTGACGCTGCCGGGCTTACCCATCAGGTAAGGCTGGCAGCATTTTTTTTTGGGGGATGGTGCGGATCCACAGGTTCATTTTGCGAGGTGCCTGCCACGGGGCGGTCGGCTCCTGCAGATCAGTGAACACACGTTTGTCCGACCTCCGCAGTGCACCGGAATATGACTTCACTCAATTTGTCGGTGGAACTGCAGGCAGCAGGTGCGGGAGTGCCCAGGAGGCGGGGCGAGGTGGTGTCAGGGACTCCTGCGGTAATTCTGCAGGTCACGGTACCATTCTGCCGCTGGTTCCACAGTCAGATTCAGCAGCAATTCATCGGGAGCTTCTGCCATTTGCGAGGCTTGCTGCACCATCTGTGCGGGGGACAGTCTGACCCCGCCGGAGAAACACCCGATCAGGCTTCCGCCTGGTCCGCTGCGGGTGGTGAGCATTGGCTGGGTCTGAGTCGGGGTGTGGTAGATTGTTGACGGAAGTAACGTGGTGTCAGTGAGTGCCAGCGGTGTCCATTGCAGTTGGCCACTGGCCTGCAGTTCACGGACGATTGCCGTCAGCAGCAGGACATCGACGGTGTTCTGCAGATCAGCGAAGGCTGGAATTCTGCTGGTAAGTTCGTCGAAGCACTCATTGAATGAATCAGCGAATGCGCTGGCACTGCCTTTTGCCGTCGGGGCATCCAGCAGTTGTCCCCCGGCACCGATGATCTCCTCCTGAGCAAACAAAGTGAGACGTGGGCCGGTAATGGTCCAGCAGGTGCCCTCAGGATTCCGCTGCAGCACATCCGCTGCCGGAGCAAACCACCAGCGTCGCATCATATTATCGCCTGGTCGAGCTGCTGCGAGGCTGGATCGCAGCTGGCGAATTCCGGGATTATCGAGCCCGATCGCCAGACGCTTCATGCGGTAATCTGCTTCGATCATCGCGGCACACATCCGACTTCCCTGGGGGACTCCAAACGTCGTGATTTCCCAGTTTCCCATGAGTTGCACCATGTGCCGCAGTCGCGCTGACTGAACCTGAATGGTTGCCGCAGTTGCATTTTGTTGCAGCCACTGTTGTGCGTATTGGAGTTGTGCAGGTACCGGGTCAATTGAGCAGCCCGCTTCACGCAGGAGATCGGCCGTGCGAAAGGCGGTGAGCAGATCTTCGAGGATCAGCAGTGGGCGTCCACTTGCAGATCCGATCATCCTTCCGGAGGGCAGACGCACGATGTTTTCTGCGGGGCCGGCCAGCAGCACATCGTCGTGTTCAGCTGAGAGGAACACTGCGTCAATTCTTGTCAGGCCACCTGGATATCTGAGGTATGGTCCGGGGCTGGAACCATCTGCCAGTGTCACCTTCAGTTTGTAGTCGAGCTCTCGTAGTGAAATGACACGCTGGGTATTGGGGAGTGGGGCTTCGTCTGCCGGGCTGCCTGGTGTGCGCTGCAGCTTGCGCAGAATCGCCGGGGAAATGACCTCTGCGGGGGAAGTGGAGCTGACCAGCCCGTCAGCGTTAATCAGGATTCCCCCCGGGAACCCGCCGCCTGGCCCCTGATTATTCTGGGCAGGACATGTGGGCAGAGGAATCAGGAACAGCAGCAGCAGAGCAGTCTGCAGCGGGAGAGTCCGAGGCATCTGTTGACCTTTCCCGATTGAGTCCCGATTGAGATCCCCACAAACCGGCGCCGTGCAGACTCAGGCGGCAGCAATAGCGATGACCCCGGTGATCCATCCTGTGCATTGCTGCGGGGTTCAGGAATCGCTGGAGTTTGGGGGGGCTGACTCGTCAAAATTCAGTTTCTGCTGCCGATCGTCCGGAGAATCGAGTTCTCGAAACAGCAGGCTGGGCTGAATATCAGTGTTTCGCTGGTATTTACCCCGTTCGTATTCCGTGATAGCGCCCTCGACGGTGTGATAGAAGATCTGGCAGACCTGGACACCTGGATAAATGCGAATCGGCTGAATGGCGATCATTTCCAGCGTCCAGTAGCCACAGAACCCCACGTCACCGAAGCCGGCTGTGACATGTACAAACATGCCAAGGCGACCAATGGAGGAACGTCCTTCCAGCATTGGCACGAGATTTCGTGTTTCCGTGTACTCGATTGTGCGGCCGAGATACATCTGGCCGGGCTGCAGCACAAGGCCTTCTGGTGGAACGGTGACTCTGCGAAAGCGGTTGGGACGTTTCATGTCGAGTACGATTTCTTCGTACACGAGCAGCTCGTCATGCAGCCTCAGGTTGTAACTGTTGGGGTTCAGCTGTTCTTCGGAGAATTCGCTGATCTGAATGTCGCCACCCAGACGGGCCCGGATTTCATTGCCACTGAGGATCATGACGTTGCCTGAGATAGTTCCGGGAGAATGAGTGAACGGAAGATGTGGAATGCGGCTGAAAATTCATCTGCTGCGCAGGTTACGGGAGGTTTCCGGGGGAATCAACCAGTCGGTCGCTGGGAGCAGCACAATCATTGATTTGAAAGTTTCCCGGAGGCCTGTGTGGATGGGGGTGGAGGCAAGGCATGGTCAGTTGATAGGATGGGGAATTCAGAAATCCCATGCAGACACCTGGGTTTTGTCCTGATGCTCTCAACAACTACTTTCAGAAGCAGTCACGTTTTTCCTGCGGACCGACAGGTTTTTCCTGTCGTGATCGCTGTGCTGAGCACGCTGGTTTTCAGCTGCGGACCTGCAGCAGGTTGGCAGACAGACGCTGCCTCGTCAGCACCTTCGGACGCTGAGCAACAGCGATTCTTTGAGACGCGAATTCGTCCTCTGCTGGCTCGTCACTGTTACAAGTGCCATTCGGTGACCTCCGCAGAGCCTGGCGGGAAACTCCTGCTCGATCATGCCGCAGGTCTGCTCACCGGTGGCGAATCGGGTGCAGCAATCATCCCCGGGAATGCGGCAGACAGCCTGCTGGTGCAGGCGTTGCATGCTGACGGCCTGCAGATGCCACCGGAAATGCCACTTGCTGCCGCAGAGATTGCGGACGTGGAAACCTGGATTCAGCGGGGGGCTTACGATCCGCGAACAGTGGTACCGGCAGCTGAAATGGCTGCTGACCAGACGCAGCAGCCCCACTGGGCATGGATTCCTCCGCAGCAACCGCAGATTCCGGAATTGCATGGCGACGAATGGTCCGTAACTGATATCGACCGCTTTGTGCTGGCGGCATTTGAGCAGGCTCAGAAACCATTGCCTGCTGATGCAGCTGCTGGAATTGTGGCCAGACGCCTGTATCAGAATCTGCTTGGGCTGCCGCCCACAGCGGACGAACAGGAGGAGGCTGAAACGCTGTTGCGTCAGGAATCTCGCAGCGGTCTGATTTCGCTCGTGGACCGGCTTCTTTCCAGCCCTCATTTTGGTGAACGCTGGGGGCGGCACTGGCTGGATGTTGCCCGCTACGGAGAGTCGAACGGCAACGACGGTCTGGGCCGCAATCCGACGTTTCCGCATGCTTGGCGCTATCGGGATTATGTGATTGCAGCCATCAATCAGGACATGCCATGGGATCAGTTTCTGCGGGAACAGCTTGCCGGCGATCTGCTCCCGGCGGAATCACCGGTGGAGCGGGATCGTCTGTTGACCGCAACCGGATTTCTGGCACTCAGTGCCAAGCCGGCCAAAGCGATGAATGATGATTTTGAAATGGACATTGTGGCGGATCAGATCGACTTGATCGGTCGTGGCATTCTTGGGGTGAGTGTTGCCTGTGCGCGATGTCACGATCACAAGACAGATCCGATTCCGACTGCTGAGTACTATGCACTGGCGGGAATACTCACCAGCACAGAGACGCTCTGGGGACTCGCAGCGAACGAGGGACTGACTGCACCAAAAACGGATCTGCACGTGCTGCAGGCGGCTCCCAAAGTCCCGCCGCCGGATGATTTCGTTGAAACAGTGCTGGTACTGGAATCCAATACTGGTCTTCCGAAACCGGTACCGAAGCCGCCATGGCCAGCAGGGACACCGCTGGCAATGGGGGTTCGTGATCGCGCCAAGCCTGCCGACTGTCCCATCAACATCAAAGGGAGTTCTGCAAAGAAGGGGGAGGTTGTTCCGCGAGGTTTTCTGAAATTCTGTACGACGGATGCGATGGCTGCCGTAGCTGTCAATTCGCAGCAGAGTGGCCGGGCCGAGCTTGCAGCCTGGATCACTCACCCGCAGCATCCGTTGACAGCGCGGGTGCTTGTGAATCGCGTCTGGGGCCATCTGTTCGGTCGAGGTATCGTGCCGGTGGCTGATGAATTCGGACGCTACGGAGAAGCTCCGGCAAGTCAGGAACTGCTCGATTATCTGGCGGTCCGGTTTGTGCAGGACGGCTGGTCACTCAAGCGTCTGATCCGATCAATCGTGTTGTCGCGGACGTGGCAACTGGCTGTTGCGTCGGAGTCCGCAGATTCGTCCATGCGAATTGCAGGAATCCTGCCTTGTCGTCGTCGTCTGGACGCTGAGTCATTCCGGGATAGTGTGCTGCGAGTAAGCGGTCAGCTGAATCCGGAGCCAGCACAGGGGTCACTCATTCGGCATCGGGATATCCTTGTCAACCTCGCAGGGAATCTGCATGAGCCATCTGACCATCGGAGCGTGTACCTGTGTTATCTGCGAAGTTCATTGCCTCCGGAACTGACACCATTTGATCTGCCGGACTTCACTGTTTCTGTGGGGCAGCGCGGACAATCCACAATTCCTGCTCAGGGCCTGTTTCTGCTCAATAATCCGTTTATGCATCGGCAGTCGGCAGCCTTGTCAGAACTGGTTCAGCAGCAGGCTCAGAATCAGCGGCAGCGACTGGAGTTTCTCTGGAAACAGGTTCTGCAGCGAGCTCCGGATTCCGAAGAATTGCTTTGGGCAGAGGGATTTCTGGGCGAAGAGCAGGATTCTGAACAGACTTGGCAGGCATTGTGCCAGAGCCTGCTGATGACGAGTGAGTTTCGATATCTGGACTGAACGGTACCCCCCGGGAGACTGGAAGAGATGCTGAACACACGAAGACAGATGCTGCAGACGGCTTCCTGCGGGTTTGGTTCACTGGCGTTGAATTCGCTGCTGGCCGAAACCAGTCTGCAGTCTCAGAACCCTCTCCGCCCGCGCATTACTGTTCATCCTGCCCGGGCCAGCCGGGTCATTTTCCTGTGTATGAGTGGCGGGCCGGCTCAGCTGGATACTTTTGACTACAAACCACAGACCGGAAAAAAACCGCATCCCGGATCAGTCTTTCGATTTCGACAGCACGGTGACAGTGGTCTGTTTATCTCCGAACTGCTTCCGGAAACAGCTCGGCATGCAGACAAGCTCTGCGTAATCAACGGCATGCACGCGGATACTGGAATTCACGCGCAGTCATTCCTGCAGCTGCACACCGGAGAACGTCTGCGCCCACGTCCCAGTCTGGGAGCGTGGGTGTCGTACGGGCTGGGCACGGAAAACGGAAATCTGCCGGGATTCATCAGTCTGAATACTTCGAAGAGTTCGGTCTATTCAAGCGGCTTTCTTCCCTCCATTCACAACGGGACTCCAATCGGAGTGAATGGCGAGAACATGAGCCGGGCGACGATTGCAGACCTGTCAGGCAGCGAAGCTGAGTTGCTGCAGCGGAGGCAGCTGGATCTTGTCCAGTCTCTGAACCAACGGCATCTGCAGCAGCGCGACCAGAGCCAGGAACTGGAGAATGTGATTCGATCGATGGAGCTCGGATTCCGAATGCAGACGTCGGCACCGGAACTGCTGGATCTGAGTGGTGAAACTGCAGCGACTCTGGAACGCTACCGAGTAGGTGAGGCGATGCAGCAGATTGGAACCTGTCGTCCGACGGATTTTGGACGACAGTGTCTGCTGGCACGACGCTTCGCGGAAGCGGGAGTGCGGTTTATTGAAGTGAATCACGGCAGCTGGGACCAGCACAAGAACCACCGTCGTGATCTGCAGGCAAACTGTCAGGCAACAGATGCGCCCATTGCGGCTCTGCTGCAGGACCTTGATGAGCGTGGCATGCTGGTAGAGCAAGAGCTGCGGCAGCTGGTTTCGAGAAAGGTATCAACCGTGAAAACGAGCCAGTATTATCACTACGACCAATTGACTAATATATTTATATTAAATTAGTTAAATTGTGAAATTGATATAGAAAAATAGAGATATCTAAATATTTAGATATCTCTGTTTTTTTTATATTAATTAATAATCACAAAAGAATTTTTTTGTCTAGATAGATTTAATGATTCGATCAGTGATTAATGGAAATTATTTACTATAACTAAAAGTCAAAAGATATTTTTTTTGAAAAAAAACATGATTAAATTTACCTTTGTTGAAGTATAAATTGGTATGATTGCACGTGTAGATATGATTTTACAGTTTAATTTTTCAAGTTAGTAGATCACATTATGACTAATTCTCTGACTTTATTATTTTCTTCCTTTCTTGGCTT
>JALRDR010000944.1 GCA_023262145.1 Planctomycetaceae bacterium
ACAGACCTGTATGGTGTTTGGTCAGATGAACGAGCCGCCTGGTGCTCGTCTGCGAGTGGCCCTGTCTGCATTGACGATGGCCGAATGGTTTCGTGATGCGACGGGTTCGGACACGCTGTTGTTTGTGGACAACATCTTCCGATTTTCCCAGGCCGGGTCTGAAGTATCCGCACTCCTCGGGCGTATGCCATCCGCTGTGGGTTACCAGCCGACGCTGGGCACAGAGCTTGGTGAACTGCAGGAGCGAATCACATCCACGAAGAACGGTGCGATCACCTCCGTGCAGGCGGTCTACGTTCCTGCTGACGACCCGACTGACCCGGCACCAGCGACCGCGTTTGCCCACCTGGACGCGTTCATCTATCTGGAGCGACGAATTTCTGAGAAGGGGATTTATCCCGCAATTGACCCGCTGGCATCATCCAGTCGAATTCTTGACCCGCAGTATGTTGGTGAGCGCCACTACAATGTGGCTCGACGTGTCCAGCAGACGCTGCAGCGGTATCGAGAACTGCAGGACATCATTGCGATCCTTGGTGTCGACGAACTGAGTGAAGACGACAAACTCGTTGTGCATCGTGCTCGCCGAATTGAACGATTCCTGTCACAGCCATTCCTTGTGGCGGAAGTGTTCACCGGCAAGGCCGGTAAGATCACCAGTCTGGAAGATACGATTCGCAGCTTTGAAGAACTGTGTGACGGCAAGTGGGACCATCTTCCGGAATCGGCCTTTATGTATGTGGGGGCGATCGAAGAGGCAGAAGAGCAGTACAAGCGAATGCAGGCCGAAGCGTGAATTGATCGGTCTGCGCAGAAGTGAATTGGCAGGCCGGTATGGAGTAACAGATGTCAGATCTTCAGGTTGTTCTGGTCACCCCGGAAAAGACGCTTTTCGATCGTCCTGTGGAGTCGGTCCGGCTGCCATTATTTGACGGCTCGGCTGGTTTCTACCCCGGTCGCTCGCCACTTGTGGGTCGCCTTGGTGTAGGAGAACTGCAGTTGCGGCTTGAGGGTGGCAAGAGCGAATCGCTCTTTATTGACGGTGGCTTCGTGCAGGTGAAAGGTAGTGTTGTCTCTGTCCTGACCAACGCTGCTGTCGCAGCAGAATCCGTCAGTCTGGAGACTGCAAAGAGTGATCTTGCGGCGCTCAATGCAGGACGCGTTGGCCCTGAGGATGCTGACTATGCTGCTCACCTGCATCGTTCCGCACAGGCACGTGCCCGGATTACGCTCGCCAGCCGTAAGTGAGACTGCGGTGTCGATGAATCGATAACAACGGCCCGTCGCATGTTGCATGCGACGGGTTTTTGCTATTCTGCCCGGGATATTTCGCATCCCTTATTCGAGTGGCTCCGGGTTTTCCCGGGCCGGTCTCTGTTCAGGAGAATTTCGTCGATGGCCAAGTTTGATCCCAGAATAGATGCACTAGTTATGGAAACTCGGACGGTCTGGGATCCGTCAGTGGGGGATCTTTCGGCGGAAGATCGACGCTGGGTTTCTGAGGCGATTCATCAGCAGGCGTCGCTGGCTGCGAACATCAGTTACGAACGTTCTCATACTGGTTTTACCAGAGTGATCACGGTCACGGTAGAAGATATTCAGCGACTGTACATTTCGCGCAGCTGAATTCGCAGGCTGAGACGACGTCGTGTGAGCTCTGTGTGGGGCGGTGCAACGGCAGTCCTGTGAATGTTCAGTTTTGACAGGGAAGTACAATGCGACAGTCTTCGGTGAGCGTCTTTGTGTGGCTGCCGATTATCCTGCTGTTGGCTCCTGCGGGTCAGCACGGACTCGCGGGTGATTACCACGTCTACTGTTCTGTTACGGGTCAGCAGGCGATCGTTCAGTTGCGACTTGATTCCGCGACCGGAGCGCTCCACCCGGTGCATCGAATTGGCACTCCTGGTGAACCTGCTGCGTTGACGCTCACGGATAACGGGCGTTTTCTGTACGCTTCAATGCGTTCTACCGGGCGTCTTTGCAGTTTCGCCGTCGATGCCGTCAGCGGTCAGTTGACGTTGCTAAATGCAGTTGATGTAGGCGCGGATCCGGCGCACGTGTCTGTATCGCCGGGTGAGCAATACCTGTTTTCGGCTTACTACGCTGCGGGCGGCGTTGCGGTGCATCGGATCGAGGAGGATGGTTCGCTTTCGGTGCAGCCGGTTCAGTGGGTAGCCACTGAGCCTCGTGCGCACGCGATCGAGGCGGATGCAACGGGCCGTTACGTGTTCGTTCCGCATACCAGTCCCAATCGCATTTATCAGTTCCGATTTGATTCAGCAGCCGGGCTGCTGAGTGCTGCTGATCCGGCATTTCTGCAGCGACCGGAGAACACGGGACCGCGACATCTGACATGGGCCCCGGGATCCTCCGTCTTATTTGTGGATAACGAGCAGGGCAGTTCAGTCACAGCATACCGAATGGATGAACAGGGACTGCTGGAGCCCTTCAGTACGGCAAGTTCGCTTCCGGATGATGCGGGCGTTACACAGAACAGTAATGCTGAGGTGCTGATTCATCCGAGTGGACGCTGGCTTTACGTCTCCAATCGCGGACATGACAGTATCGCCCTGATTTCCATCTCAGCAGCAGACGGCAGACTTCAGTTTGTGGAAGCGTTCGCCACGCAGCAGACGCCCCGTAGTTTTGCCATCACCGCTGATGGTTGCTGGTTGCTGTCGGCGGGTGAGGCTTCCGGAAACCTGGAGACTTATCGCATTGATCAGGACCATGGCCGGCTGAATTCTGTGGGCACATCAAGAGTGGGCACGCGGCTGTGGTGGGTGACATCGTCACCCGTGAACAGTCACCCGTGAACAGGGGCAGAGGAAACACGTTGGAGCGGGTTCCAGCAGCGGTTCAGTGAGTAGCGCTGCCGGGAACTGCTGCAACTTGCCTCAGAAAACAGGTCCGGGCATCCACGGGCAGAATTCCTCGTCGCCGATTCCCTGCTGTTCGCTCAGTGTCTGCTGACCGCTTGCGACGGCGATCATGCGATCGAAGATTTCTCTGCCGACCTGCTCCACGGATGTCCCTTCGAGGATGGTTCCGGCATTGACGTCCATGTCTTCCTGCATGCGTTGGAACATGGGGGTATTAGTGGCGACTTTAATGGTCGGGGATGGCTTACAACCGAAGCAACTACCGCGACCAGTGGTGAAGACGATGAGCTGGCATCCTCCTGCGACAAGTCCGGTAACGGACATCGGGTCGTACCCGGGAGAGTCCATCAGTGTGAGCCCACGTGCAGTGACCTGTTCAGCATAGAGATAGACATCCTGCAGGGGTGAGGTGCCACCTTTTGCGACAGCACCGAGTGATTTTTCGATGATGGTGGTCAGCCCGCCCTGTTTGTTGCCCCACGACGGATTGTTATCGATGGAGGCGGAATGGCAGCGAGCATAGTCCTCCCACCAGCGAATGCGTTCCAGCAGTTTTTCAGCAACTTCCCGTGAGATGGCTCGCCGCGTCAGGAGTTGCTCAGCGCCGTAGACTTCGGGCGTTTCCGCCAGTACTGCTCCGCCGCCATGGCCGACGAGAAGATCACAGGCATAGCCAAGTGCCGGGTTGGCGGTGATCCCGCTGGCTCCGTCGCTTCCGCCGCATTGCAGGCCAACGGAGAGTTCACTGAGTGGAATTGGTTCTCTGCGGACACGATTTGCTTCAGGCAGCAGTTCGCGGAGCACTGCAGTGGCTCGTTCCACCGTCCGGCGGACCCCGCCAACGTCCTGAATATTCAGAGTCATTGGTAGTTGTCTGGTTTCCGGTGAGGTTCCTCCCAGCTGAACCAGCCCATGCGAATCCTGCAGATGTGACGCCTGAGCGGTTTCGCAGCCAAGTCCCAGTACGATGGCGGCGGCGATATTCGGGTGCTGAGCGAATCCTGCGAGAGTGCGGTTCAGCATCTGGTGATCGGGACTGTTCCACGCAAACGCACAGCCACTTTTGTGTACGACAGGAAGGATGCCATCGATGTTTTCATACCGGCTCAGATCCAGCCGCGTAAGTTCCTGGGCCACATAGCGTGAGGCTGTTGCGGAACAGTTCACGGTGCTGATTACAGCGATGTAGTTTCGGGTTCCTGCAGAACCGTTACTGCGTCGGTAGCCGAGGAATGTGCCTGGGGGATCAGCTGCGGCGGGCTGGTTGATTTCGGTGGCGAATTCATAGCCATCATTGGATTTTTCGAGGGCGACATTCTGTGTGTGAACCCAGCTGCCTGCGGTGATCGGTTCGGACGCTGCTCCGATGGGCTGGCCGAATTTTCGAATGAGTTTGCCGGCCTCAATGTCGACGATAGCCAGCTTGTGATTGGCAGGAATGGCTTCGCGGGTGGTTAGTTCTCGTCCGTTCAGCTGAATGGTCTGGCCAGCGTTGAGTGGCTGTCGTGCAACAGCCACATTGTCGGAGGAGTGGAGCAGGAGTACGGGTGACAATGTGGACAACGTGATCGCCTTGTTCAAAGCCGTAAGGATTGAGTGGTGGTGAGTGAGCTGAATCCGGAGGTGCCTGATCGTGGAGCGTGAATGTTCAGACGTCGCAGACTTCGGCAGCGTGCCGCAGGGACTGTACGGGGTCCTCCCAGGTGGGAATGAATTCCTGAGCCACAAACCCCGCATAGCCTGTATCGACGATCGCCTGCATGACCGCTGGATAGTTGATCTCCTGCAGGTGATCGAGTTCCCGGCGACCGGGATTTCCGGCTGTGTGGTAGTGGCCGATCAGGTCATGGTTCTGCTGAATGCGGCGAATGACATCACCGTTCATGATCTGCACATGGTAGACGTCGAAGAGCAGCCTG
>JALRDR010000959.1 GCA_023262145.1 Planctomycetaceae bacterium
CCACTTACTTCAACGTCGCCGCCCTCGAAGACCTCGACATTAAATATCCGGTCGAGTACGTGACCCTGCTGGCCGCCGCCAATGCCCGACTGGCACTGCAGTGCGGCTACACATCAGCACGCAGCGGCGGCAGTCTGTTCAACATTGATGTCTGGCTCAAAAAGGCCATCGAATCCGGAATTACTGTCGGCCCGCGTCTGGTTGCCAGCGGCCGCGAAATCTGCGGTGTCGGTGGCCTCATGGACTGGAACCCCGATTTCCGCAAGATCGGCATGGAAGGTCTCGTACTGCTGGTCAACGGCGCCGACGAGGCGCGTGCCGCTGTGCGGACGCTGGTAAAGGATGGTATCGAATGGGTCAAAACATATCCCACCGGTGACGCAGCCGCCCCCGATACCAACGATCACCACACACTCTGCATGACGTTTGAGGAAATGAGCGCTGTCGTGGCCACGGCGCACAATCATGGTCTCAAAGTCACCGGGCACTGTCGGGCAACTGCCGGAATTCGAAACGCCCTCAAGGCAGGATACGACGCCATCGAACACGGTACGTTCATGGATGATGAATGCCTTGAATTGATGCTCCAGAGAGACGTCCCCTGTGTTCCGGCTCTCTACTTCGAATATGCCAGTATCGTCCGCGGGCCCGAATTCGGAATGCCGCAATCCGTCATCGATGGCCATCAGGAAACTCTGGACGGAGGCATGGAAAGCGCCCGCAGGATCCTCCGAGCCGGCGGTTGCCTGGGCATGGGAGGTGACTATGGTTTCGCCTGGAATCCACATGGCGACTACGCCAGGGAACTGACCTTCTTTGTCAATGAAGTCGGATTTACTCCGCTGGAAGTCATTACCTGCGCAACGCTCAATGGCGCAAAAATCACCGGCCGCAGCGATGAACTGGGAACGGTCGAAGTCGGGAAACTGGCCGACCTCCTGATCCTCGCTGCCGACCCACTGCAGGATATTCGCGTCCTCGAAAAACGAGACGACTTTGTCGCCGTCATTCAGGGCGGAATTGTACGGGCCGGAAAACTGGCCTCAGCCGCACAGAATTCCTGAAGCAAAACCTGCCCCGTAATGCTGCAACTGACGCGCGGAAGCCAGCTGTCGAGCAGAAGCCACGCAGCTGCCGATCACTGCGATCGGCCTCTTCAGATTCGCTCTGCTCACGGTTGTGCGAGCTCATCCAGAGCAATCGACAGTCGCTGTAAATTCCCGTGCAGCCGCTGCACCACCGAGTGCTCTGCATCCAGCAGCTCACACAGATCGATCCGCACCACCTGCACTCCCTGCTCACGCAGTTTCACTGCAGTCGATTCCGCACGCCCCGCATGCAGCAGAATCAGTGCCTGACTGCTGTCCTCCCTGGTGTCCAGCGCAGTCTGCAATTCCTGCCAGTCGGACTCAGACGGTTCCTCGCCCCGCGGCCAGTGCAGCCGCACACTCTGCCAGCCCAGGTCGCGAAGCAGATATTCATATTCCGGACCGTCGCTGACCACCTGCAACGACAGTTCGCTCCAGCGGTCCTGCAGCCGCTTCGTCTCTGCGGAAAGTTCACGCAATTGTTCCCGCATCCTGGCCGCACCCGAGTTCACGTCCGCGTTCGCCGGTTCCAGTTGAGGCAATCGCTGTGCCAGCAGCAGTTCCAACGCCTGCAACTGCTGCAGCAACATTCCCGCCGATAGCCACGTCTGAGAAACATAACCGGGATGACTGTGGAGTCCGCCACTGCCGTGACGGTGTGTTTCCACGTCCGGCAGGTGAATCAACCGCTCCTCAAGCCCTTCAGAAACATCCAGCAGACGTGACTGCGGAAAGGAAATCTGCTGCAGCCACGGTTCCCAGTCAGCGCCGCTGAGCACCAGCAGACGACCTCGCTGCAGTTTTTCAATCGCCGTTCGAGTGGGTCGCCAGTCCCGGGAATTCACGACATCAGGAACCACCAGACGAACTGACTCAGTACCCTCCAGAAATGCCGTACACAAGTCGAGCAACGCCGGGCTGGTCACCAGAATCCCCTGCAGATTCGCCGGGGCTGTCCCGGCATTCGACTGCGCAGTTGCACCGCACCCCGCCAGCACCGGCAACGGCAGAAAACAAACAGCCAGAATCAGATTTCCACGCAACATGCGAATGACATCCCGGAATTCACTCAATTACCCGGCCGGACTACCTGGCAGGACGGAAACAACCGCTTCTTCGCCACGATTCAACTCCTTCCGGACTCTATCGCCTCTCAGAAATAACGGCAAACCAGCCAGAAAGGTCCCCTTCCTGAACGCGGCATCCTGCCGGCGGACAAGACTGATTCCGCCCCCCGACCCCGCTACGGACTTTGAGTCATCACAATCGAATCTCCTGGACGCTGCCCAAAATACGCCGGATCGCCGGAACACAATTCATCTGTCGCACCAGTCAACACGCGAATAATGGCCCCCGATCCTCATTCTCCACCAACAACCACTGAATCAAGCATCGCAACTGAACGTTTTGAACGAATATGAACGTTTCACTGGAACAAAACATCGCGCGATCGCTTTTTGTCGCACCAACACTTGTCTTGACAACTATTACAGTCCGACTAAGAATCAGTTGTTCGAGAGAGAAGCATCTCGGGGCCGAGGTGTTTGCCAGTTCCGGCAGTCGATGTTTGGCAGTCGATGTCCGGGAGCACAGGAATGCATTTTGCGACCATTCTGAGAAGAGGGATTCGTCAGTGATTGCACCAACAGTACAGGAATCAGAGACGGATGTTGTCGTGATCGGCGGGGGTCCTGCAGGTGCGACGACTGCTACGTTGATGGCGCAGCAGGGGCTGCGGGTGCAGGTGTTTGAGCGCGAGAAATTTCCTCGCTTTCACGTCGGAGAATCGCTCATTCCAGAGACATATTGGGTTCTGGAACGCCTGAATATGATCCCAAAGATGCGGAAAAGCGCGTTCGTGAAGAAACGCAGCGTGCAGTTTGTCAGCCACAACGGCAAAGCCTCGGCCCCGTTTTACTTCAAGGACAACAAGGACCACGAATCCTCCCAGACATGGCAGGTCGTCCGCAGCGAGTTCGACCAGATGATGCTGGAAAACGCGCGTGAGCACGGTGCGGTTGCTCACGAGGGGGCTCGCGTGATGGATATTCTCTTCGACGGAGATCGCGCTACCGGAATTCGCGTGCGACTCGAAGATGGCTCCGAGCATCAGATCAATGCGAGGGTGGTGGTGGACGCCAGCGGTCAGAGCGGCATGCTCATGAACCGACTCAAGCTGCGCAAGTGGGATCCGCAGCTCAACAAGGGAGCAATTTGGAGCTACTTTGAAGGAGCACACCAGGACACCGGCATGGACGAAGGCGCTACGGTCATTCTGCAGACGGAGGATCGTCAGGGCTGGTTCTGGTGGATTCCGCTGCACGGCAATCGCGCCAGCGTCGGCATCGTGGCTCCATTCGAATACCTGTTCAAGGGCCGCAGTGGCGATCATGAGCAGACCTTCCGGGAAGAGGCAGAGCGTTGTGTCGGTGTAAAGGAGCGACTCGAGGGATCGCAGGCGGTCACGGGCTACTATGCGACTCGAGATTTTTCCTACCGTTGCACAAAGGTTGCGGGCCCCGGCTGGGTACTGGTTGGTGACGCATTCGGATTTCTTGATCCGCTCTACTCTTCCGGCCTGCTGCTGGCACTGAAGTCCGGAGAACTTGCTGCCGATGCGATCGTGCAGGCAGTCCGCAACGATGACTTGTCTGAGCAGTCACTTGGTCACTGGGGCGAGAATCTGAGCAAGGGAATCGACCGTATCCGACGCCTCGTCTGCGAATTCTACGACGGGTTCAACTTTGGCAAATTTGTCCGTGAGTACCCGCACCTGCGCGGTCGCATCACCGATCTCCTGATCGGCGACCTGTTCGAAGACAAGGTCGACGACGTCTGGGGCCCAATGGAATCGCTGTACCCTGAGGGACGCACTGCTCCACCAGCGTGGGATTCTGAACCCAACAGGGAATTTGCTGTCGACAAGAGCAACGAACTGCACGTTCCGCAGGGTTCATCAATCTGAACTGCCCGCGATTTGCTGCAGCAGATCAGACATTTCCGCAGAGCAAAACCGTTGCAATGCTGCAGCTCATGTGCATATGCGTTTACTCATATTGCCGGTCCTGGTCGTAGCCCGCACCAGGCAGCGCTGTGACACAGATCCGGCAAGGCTGCCTCCCAGCCACGCACGGGGGCCAGGGTCAGACGGCAATGCGGGATGACCATGCTGGCACGCACGACAGATGCTTCATCACGTTTGAGCACGCCACTGTTGGAAGACAAGCAGACCCACCACGAAAAACGGCAGCAATCAACGTAGTTCAGTCAATCTCGAAGAACTGCTGATTCACGGCATGCTGCACACGGCCTGCTGCCGTCTGCACCTCTCGTTGAGCAGCAGGCGACTTTTGCCACGAATCCATCAGGATCTTCCCCAGCGTCTGACTTGTTTTTTCCAGCCGCAGAATCTCACTATGGCCGGCCACAATAGCAGCTGCACTGCTGGTACCGCTTTTCACTTCTTCGTCAGTGAACAATCCTGCCGGCTTCACCCCATTACTGAGACGCGGCGTTATCGGAATGCCCTCGCACCATACAGGCGCAGCAGCATCACGCACTCGCACCACTCCATCCGTCAGATCGCCCGCGGGGACAACCCGACTCAGGAATGGCGCTCGCTTCCGGTAGGCCACGATATTGCTGTGAGTCACGCCCCTGCCGACAGGTTTGTTTCGGACCAGATCCAGAACCGCAGAATCCCGAGCCAGCGAATCGATACTGGTGCGTGCCAGATTCTGAACGAAGCCATCCGCACGATCATCCAGCTGCATGGCCATTGGCTGCCAGGACCTGGCGGGGCGCGCGGGCGGTCGGCTAGCGCGTTGAGTTTTTGTTTCTTTTTCCATAGGTACTTTTAGGGGCCCCC
>JALRDR010001199.1 GCA_023262145.1 Planctomycetaceae bacterium
GCCTCCCGCGCCATGCGGATGATGTCTTCTCTGTTCACGACAATGACCTCCACTTGCTCTTGGGTTCGTTGGCCCGTTCCACGTAAAAGTGGATCAGGAAGTTGAAAATCTGGACGTAGGTCATGTCGATACCTGTGTCGCGTTTGATGCGCTCACGGATCAGGTCGATGTCCTTGGTCACAGGCACCGTAATGCGCTTGGTCTTGGGGTCAATCAAAACGGTGCCTCCGGTATCTGTTGACGCTGCTGGCGCTGGTACTCGCGCTCCTGCTGTGGGGTCCAAGGCGTAGGGCCACCGGGCGGGGGAAACGGCCATGTCACGATTGCTCCTCGGTGGCTTTGTGCAAATAAACCGTCAGGCCGCAAAACCTTCAACCAACGCGTGGAATAGTCTTAGTTTCAATCAGATCCAAAGGAGATCCCCGGAATGTCCACTCGTCCTGTCCTGACCGATCAACAGGCTTCCGAAAAGGCTCAGAAACTGTTCAATGACATTCGCAGAACGCGTGAGACTGATTATGTCAACAATTTCTGGAGATGCCTGGCAAACGATCCGGCTCAGGCAAGCGAACTCTGGTCGCGTCTGCAGCAGGTGATGCAGCCGGGAGCACTTGATCCACTGGTCAAGGAACTTGTCTACATCGCTGTCTCAACGGCCAATGGCTGCAACTACTGCATCCACAGTCATACCGCCGCGGCTCGAGCAAAAGGCATGTCCTCCGAACAGCACTCAGAACTACTGCAGGTCATCGCTATGGCCAGTGCCACAAATGCTCTGGCCAATGCATTGCAGGTCCCGGTTGATGATTGCTTTGATGAGGCTGATGCTGGCTGATTCGCTCAGAGGACCAGGAGGATTACCGCGGGATTGCAGTGGCATCAGCTCACGGCAGGAATCAGCCAGTTAACAGCGACCTGACTGAGCCCACCCGCTGTGGAAAACAAGGCCTTCGCTCCGGGTTCCGCGGCAGGCTTCGCCGGGCCGGCGACAGACTGAACCGACAACAGCGCGGCCCGACCTCCGTTGCTGCAGGGCACCGCGTCCGCGATTGCTGCCCTCCTCACCCACAGCGGCGATTGCATCGGTAACCTGTCATCGCAGCCGCCAATGCTTCTGTTTTGATGCGGCTCTGCCTATCCTGCACAGGGTGGCTGGAAGATCTCAGCCACAGTAGCTCCCCCCGACCCTGCACAAATCAGCTCAGGAGAATTGAATCAATGGCACGCTACCTGATCCTTGCCTGCATCGCCGCCGTTTGTCTGCCGGCTTCAGCGTCTGAGCTGAAGCCGATGATGAACGTCAAATACGGTCCTCACGAACGCAATGTGCTGGACTTCTATCCGGCCGATTCGAAGACACCAACTCCGGTTGTGCTTTATATCCACGGTGGTGGCTGGCGGGGCGGCGACAAGAAAACCAATCCGGCTGCCTACCTGAGTGCCGGGATTTCAGTTGTTGCCATTAATTACCGTTATGTGCAGAACGGCGTGGAGGATAAGGTTGAGCCGCCTGTAAAAGCGCCGCTGCACGATGCCGCTCGCGCCCTGCAGTTCGTTCGCTCGAAGGCCGGTGAATGGAATCTGGACAAGACACGAATTGGTGCCACCGGTGGCTCTGCTGGCGCCTGCACTTCACTCTGGCTGTCGTTCCACAATGATCTGGCCGATCCGGACAGCGATGATCCCATTGCTCGGGAGTCAACTCGCTTGTTCTGCGCGGCCGTCAATGGTGCGCAGGTTTCACTGGACCCACAGGAACTGCGGGAATGGATGCCGAATTACGGCTACGGAGCACATGCGTTCGGTCTGAAGGATTTCAACGAACTGCATGACAAACGCGGCGAGGTTCTGCCGTGGATCAGTGAATACTCACCGAAAGCCCACGTGACTGCCGATGATCCTCCGATCGCACTGTTCTATGGCGGTGAAGTCCCCGTCGTGGGCAGTTCACCAAAAGATCCGACACACTCCGGTATCATGGGGGTAAAACTTGCCGAAACGCTGCAGAAAACGGGAGTTGAAGTGCTGCTGGTGCATCCAGGGCAGAAGAGCGAGCAGTTTCCGAATGCTGCTGCGTGGCTGATCAGCAAGCTGAGCCCGAACGCCGGTGAGTAGACCTGATGCGAATTGCGGGGCGGTCGCGTTCCGCCCCACGTTCGGGGCGGTCGCATTCCGCCCCACGTTCGTCTGATTGATTCTGGATTACTCAGCGACGGCGGTTACTTCTGAGCAGTCATCTGTCGCGTTGGTGGCAGCGCGTCCGCGAACTCTGCGTCCGTCTTTTTCAGTTCCGCAATGGCCAGCGTTCGCAGTCGCTGGAGCCGCTGCTGATGCTGCGGATCAACCGCCAGATTCTGCAGTTCCTCGGGATCGGCAGCGAGATCGTACAGCTCTTCGGTCTCCCCCGGGATCATGTAGCGAATGTACTTGTACGGACCGTCTCGCAGGAGCACATACCACGGAATGCCTCCGACGACATTCATCGCGTCGTCCTGCGGTCCCGGCAGTGGTGTGGTGTATTCACCGTAACAGCGGCCGGTATGCGTCATGATCATGGGAGCATCCCACTCCGTTGTTTCCGGATTCTCAATCAGTGGTCGAATATCGCGACCATGCGTTTTCCACGGTATCCGGACACCAGTCAGGTGCGCAAAGTACTCCACCATATCCGGAGCATTGACGGGGTGGCGGCAGGTTTTTCCCTGCGGGATCATGCCCGGACGCCAGAGGATCAGGGGGGATGCCACTGCCGCGTCGTACGGTGCCACTTTCTGATTCATGCCGTGCTGCCCCAGACTGTAGCCCTGATCTGCGGTGTAAACGATGATGGTGTTTTCCAGCTGACCGGAGGCCCGCAATGCCTGCACCAGCTGACCGACACCTTCGTCGATCGCCATGGCACACTCATTCATCTGCTGCACCCAGCTGTCCAGACTCTGCCCGGCCGTATTGGTGTTGAAGTTACTTTTCGTGTCCACGTTTCTGCCGCGGCGAACAGCCGTCCCGTTGGGGCCGGGAACCCACGAGTAGATTTCATTGAGGTAGGCTGGCTTGTCCGTCCACGGGGCAAAGATGTCGGCCGGGAGATCCACCCTGTTTCCGGCAAGAGAGCCCAGATGGCGGGATGCTGGTGTGGTCGGGCCGTGAACTGCGCCGTAACACAGCCACAAATACCAGGGCTTTTCCCGGTCGCGATTTTCTCCGTTGATATAGTCGATCGCCCACTTCGTGTAGTTGTCGGTAGCGTAGCCACCCGGTTCACGATCCTCGCCGTTGAACGTGACAATCTGGTTCTCAAAGTAATTGCCGGCGTTTTCCGGATGGCCAGGCCGATTCCAGACGATCTGATGATCCCAGTCTCGTCCGTTGCCTGTGTCAACGCCCGTATGCCATTTGCCGATCTGCGCCGTGTGATATCCGGCACGCCGCAGTTCTGCTGGCCAGAAGCGGCACCGGGCCGGATCATACTGACTGGCCGGATACTGTCCCTCCATCCGCATTGTGGGAATCGCGTGCTGCAGTTGCCCGGTCAGAAAACTGGCCCGCGAAGGCATGCACCACGCACCATAATAGGCTCGCTCAAATCGCAGACCGTCGGCTGCCAACGCGTCAATCTGCGGCGTACTGACCC
>JALRDR010001158.1 GCA_023262145.1 Planctomycetaceae bacterium
ACTGCAGTGGCTGCCACAGGCAACCGCTGCAGAAGTCGGGACCAGCTGGACGTCCGCCGCGAATCAGGTGCTGAGTATTGACGCTGCTGGTATGCGACTGCGGGAGCAGGTTGATGTGGAGGTACGGCAGGGCGAGATTTCGGAGCTGGAGCTTTCATTACCTGAGGGGTATGTGATCCGGACAGTGGAAAGTGAAGATCTGGCCGGCTGGGGCATTCGGCAGGTGGGAGATCTGCGTCTGCTGCAGGTGCGATTCCGTCGTGCGATCGATGAACGTGTGCGGTTGATTGTGGAGCAGTTTGCAGAGCTGCCGGCCGCTGAGGTACTTGAAGATCTGTCGCTTCCCCTGAGTGAGGTGCGTGGTTCCGGGCGTGCCACGGGAGTGTTTTCAGTGAGGATCGGAAATCAGTATCAGATCCGAACTCTGAAACAGCAGGGGTTGTCGCAGCAAAACCCGGAGCAGACTGAAGACCCGACTGGCGAAGTGCTTCCGGGGCGTCGCATGCTGGCATGGCGTTACACACGGCAGCCGGCATCGGCCAGCGTACGGATCACTCCGGCACCTGATGTGCAGAATGTGGAAGCATGGCATGGTGTCCGAGTTGAGCAGCAGCGTCACCTCTGGACCTCGCGGTTTCGGGTCCGGCTGAGTGGGATACCAAGAACACGACTTGACCTGCGTTTGTTTCACGGATTTGTCCCGCTGGAAGTGACAGCAACTGGTCTGCAGGACTGGTATCTGGCGGAAACATCGGTGGAAGCTGCAGAGCAGGGCACAATGCTCAATCTGCAGTTTGAGGATGCTCGAACCGGTCTGCTGGAAGTTGTCATTCAGGGACGGACTGCTGGTTCAGAAGATAATTCAACGTTGAATCTCGCGCCACCGATGCTGCTGGGAGCCACGCAGGGGGTCTCGCAACTGGCGGTCTGGCTGGACGGAACCAGCGAGAGCAGTGGCCTGCTGGATGGTGGTGACTGGCGAACGCAGCCGGGCGATGCGGTCTCCACGGTATTTCAGGAGCTGACACCAGAGCGTCCATCATTGCTGGCGACGAGTACCGCGTTGTTACCGGGGCCGCTTCAGATGGCTCTGCGTGCAGCAATGAGTTCGATGACGGCTGAAAGTGTTTCAGTGACGACGGTGACTGAAACGTCGCTGGAGCAGTTACTGGCGCTGAAATGGATGATTACCCGGGCGCCAACAGATCGGTTTGCTGTGGTAGTGAATACCGAACTTGCAGCCGCAATGAGTTTTGAAGTTCCGGGCCAGCGGCGGATCCGACGACAGCAGCTGGAGAATGGACGTACGCAGATTGAATTTGAACTACAGCAGCCGGTGGGTGGACAGTTTTTCATTCTGGGCACAGCGAGTCAGCCGTTGCCGGAGGATGGACAATTTCGCAATGCACCGCCAGAGATTCTGAGCTTGCAGGCAGCAACTGCTTCCGTGACAGCCCAGCGTCATTTTGAAGTGGTTGTCAATCAGTCAGCGGCGCTGCTGAAACCGATTGGAGAGAGCAGCGAGGAGCCAGTTGCGGCGGATCAGATTGCAACTCGAATTCCGACGGCATTGCTGAAACAGGCCGTGCAGATTGTTCAGCTGACTCCCGACAACGAGGGCTGGCAGCTGACATTTCCGGAGCAGCAGCAGGTTTCCCCCACAGTCGTCAGTCTGGCGACTCATGAGACAATTCTGGCGGAGGACGGTAGCTGGCGAAGTCGTCATCAGTTGCTGGTGACGAATGAGTCGCGGCAGTTTCTTCCGGTTCGCTTTCCGGAGGGCAGTCGCCTGCTGTACTGTCGGATCGGGGAGCGTCCTGTGCGAGTTGTGCGGGACGACACAACCGGGATGCAGCTGATCCCGATCCCTCAGAACGGACTGAATGCTGCC
>JALRDR010000019.1 GCA_023262145.1 Planctomycetaceae bacterium
GACTCATCATTCCACCAATTGCTGCCCACTGCCCACTGCCCACTGCCCACTGCCCACTGCCCACCCTACTCCGCAGAAAGCAACCCCATGTCGAATGTGAATACTTCCCGCTGGCTGATTGATCGTCGATATGTGCTTCGCGGTGCCGGTGTTTCCGTTTCACTGCCGCTGCTCAACTGCATGCGACCGCTGCGCGCCGAACAGAACCCCCAGGCAGCTCCCAAACGCAGCGTATTTGTCTACATTCCCAATGGTGTAAACACGCTCACCTGGCAGATTCAGCAGGCTGGTACAGGCTATACACTGCCCGCGTCACTGGCAGCTCTGGAGCGGCACCGCAATCAGCTGACTCCGATCAGCGGACTGCACCACCCGGACGTGCTCGGCAAACATCACAACTGCGACAAGGTCTGGCTGACCGGGGCCAATGTCCCGGCAGACGGCGGGGCCTTTCGCAATTCCGTTTCTGCAGACCAGCTGCTGGCAGAAGTTCATGGTAAGCACACGCGGTTCTCCTCCCTCGAAATCGCCATCACCGGTGGTTCTCTGGCATGGTCTCGCGAAGGTATTCAGCTGCCTGCCGAACGACGCCCGCGCACCATCTTCAACCGCCTCTTCGGAGTTGAACCCGGTGGCGTGGATGTTGCTCGACGTAACCTGAATCGACGAGCCAGTGTTCTTGACACCGTGCTCGACGACGCTCGCAGCCTGCGTGGGAAAATCGACAGCGAAGATCAGAGCAAGCTGGACGAGTATCTGACCGCCGTGCGTCAGGTCGAAGTCCGCACCCAGCGTGCGGAAAGCTGGCTGGATGTTCCGAAGCCGGAGATCGACGGCAGCACGACTGCACGACTGACACGCGACGTCGACCAGAAGGACGCAGGCGAATACTACCGCACCATCTACGATCTGATGGTGCTCGCTCTGCAGACAGACATGACTCGAGTCATCACCTGTATGACCGGCAGCGAATCGCATGGTCTGGCCATCCCGGAAATTGGCATCGTCCAGACGCGCCACGAGCTGTCACACCACAACGGTGACCCGGAACAGATGCGTCGACTTACTCAGACCGACACATTCCTTGTGGAACAGTTTGCCTATTTCCTTGATCAGCTGCAGCAGCACAAGGACGGCGACATTCCGCTCCTCGAATCCACACAGGTGCTCTGGGGCAGTGGAATGGCCTATGGGCACAGTCACGGGAATGCCAACCTGCCACTGATCCTTGCCGGCGGAAAGTCACTGGGGCTGAAGCACGGTGCGCATGTCGATTTCAACCTGCCACAGATTGGTCAGTACGACGTCAGCAATGCAAAAGAACACTACCGTATCTGCTCCCGCCCGGTCGATTCTGATGCGCGACTCAGTAACCTGCTGCTCACCATGCTGCAACAAGCTGACGTGGAGACCGACAGTTTTTATGACAGCCTCAGAACACTCAGTGAAGTCGTCAGTTGACCGGCAGGCAATCCGCAGCCTGATCAGCCGCTTCGCTTCCGCCATGATCATCACAGCGAAACTCCCATGTTGCTCACCGTTCGAACGATCCTGACTGCGTTGCTTTCCTGTGTTCTGCTGCCAATGCTGTTCCCGGCGTGCGCTGATGAGCCGGTAGCCTTCCGAACCGATGCGGACAGCGATGACAGCAAGCCGTGGTTTCAGCTGGCAGAGGGTAAGTTTCCCCCTGCTGGTTCTGCGCACGCATTTGCCGGTGAGCTGTATCACCAGGATCACATTGAACGGACGTTTATTGTCCGCGCCGACCGGACCGATGCCCAGAACCGCAGTCACTTTGATCTGCCGGTTGCCGCGGAAATGCTGCCTTATGGAGCGATCTGGTACCACGGTGCACCGGCAGCACTCCGTGATATCCCCATTGGGACTCATCTGCATGGGCTGTACTATCGCTACGATGAAACAAAGGAATTCCAGCCGCTGGAAATCTTCAATAATCGCCGCAGTATCGAAGCAGAGTTCACTCGCTGCCTGCTGCTGGAGGACGACTTCAGCTACAGCCTGCGGAATAACCTCCTGTGGCGTATTGACAGTGTCAACCTGGAAGAGATGAAACTTGTCGCAACACTGCTGAGGGACGGTAAGCCTGCCCCGACCACTGCGACATTTGATCTGCAGCAGGGAACTCAGATCTGTCAGGGACGCAGCTTCGTGGATCTGTCGGCACTGCAACCCGGCCAGCAGGTCCTGCTCAACCTGACCTGGGCCACACTCTACGGACCCGGACGTATCGTGCAGATCTGGCTTGACGAAACCAGCCGAGAACTGGCCCGACAGACTCAGCTGAATCGCCACAATGATTTCATTCGTCAGCGTGGACTACCCGGACAGGTTGTCGCGGTGGATAACCAGAAACAGATTGTGACAGTTATCCTTTTTGACATCGTCAACCGGAAGCTGTTCAGCGAGCTCAGCGTTGGAGACACCGCAGGGCTGGCAGTTGCTCGAAACACGCTTGCCATGTTTGACCCGGTCAATGATCGGAAGAGCGGACCCGTGCTGGCAGTCAGCGAAGTTCCACAACAGCCCGGCAACAGCGGCATTCAGATACAGATTCAGCCTTCGCTGATGCTGGAAGGATTTCGCCCGGGTCGCATCGTGCGTGTCTTTCCGAGCGCGTGGAAGGTCGTGGCTCTGCCTCGCGAGGAGGAGTTCTTTGGACGCTGACCCTTTCTGCAGAAGTGCTGACAGACAGCCGCTGCTGCTGCACTAATCAATGAACACCCGGACCCGGATGGCTCAGAAGTAACCGAGACCGGACAGGGCCCACATTATTTTCATCAGGAGAGACGGATGCTGGCTTTCAGAACATGGCTTGTCTTCGTCAGTATTCTGCTTGCGCAGCTTCCGCTTCCTGCGGCCGATCCACTGCCACTGCGTGTCTACCTGCTTGCCGGACAGTCCAACATGGAGGGCCAGGGCGTTGTGGATCTTGTGCATCCGCAGTACTACAACTCCGGCAAAGGAACGCTGCTGCGACTATCCGAAGATCCGGCCAGTGGTGATCGTTACCGGCATGTCCGCGATGAGGCCGGAAACTGGACCGTCAGGGACGATGTCTGGTGTCGCTATCGCACCGCCCGAGAACTCAAACGCGGCCCGCTGAGC
>JALRDR010000030.1 GCA_023262145.1 Planctomycetaceae bacterium
ACTTGCAGGGTTGATCCTGACTGCTCCGGCAAGCACGTCACCCGCACCACTGAAGTACTTGGTCAGACTGGTGACGAGCAGATCGGCAGCCGGAAGCAGATTCCTGTTGAGTACAGCGGCGAGGGTGTCATCGATGATCAGCAGAAATCCATGCCGATCAGCAAGCTCCCGCAAGGCCGCCAGATCAGGTTCCGTGAGCAGTGGGTTGGTGGGAGACTCGCAGAATAAAGCCGAGATGCGTTCGCGTCCCAGCAATGCTCGCAGTTGTTCAAGATCGCTACCATCTCCTGCTGGCAGAAACCGATATGTGGCGGGCTGAAATCGCTGCTGGATTTTGAGCGTATCGACGTACGGAAAGCCAAACTGGACACTGGCCGAGTGCCCGTCCAGGCTCCTGGCTACTCGATAAGCCGTCATGATGGCCGCCATGCCGGAGGGAAACAGCCGGACATCAGCCGGGGAACAGTCACTGCAGGCCGCAAGGCGTCTGCGGAGTTGCTGTCTGGCCGACGATTCTGTGATCTTCACGTCTTCACCGGACAGCAGGAGTTCCGCCGCACGAGAACTCAGAATCTCACCGGTATGCTGCCAGTATTCTCGCAGTGCCCGGAACGAATCGCCTTCACAGCGAACACCTACCGGACCGTTCTGCTGCAGCGGCAGCAGCTGAGCAGCAGATCCACTGCGAGCTTTCACGTAGTCGACAGCACGCGCGGCAACGCGGGCTGAGGGAAACACGAGGCCGCAGTCCGGGCCGCCAAATACTTCCGCACACAGTCTGCGAATCAATGGATGCAGACAGAACCTGGGATAGGCCGCCTGCAGGCGATCAACAACCTCCGGCACCCCTTCCTCATAGTCGATGTTGTGCTGCCACAGCGGCAGACATGCAGAAGCTGCATGGATCGAATCGGGCATCGGAGCCCCCAGATCCTGAGCTTGCCAGCATGGGTCCTGTAACAGATTCCGCTGAGCACTCTGCGAAGTGGTCATGTCGCTCAACTCGTGTGTTGCCGTTGCCGGGCTGTGACTCCCGGATTCTGAATCCTGCGATCGCACTGATGCCACACCCGGATCCTTCAGTCATCAATGGGATTCAGCCGCCAGCCACCAATCTGCAGATAAAACGGCTCAATGGGTTCGGTCATCTCCATGCCGATTAATGGCCGAATCCAGCGTGCTGCTCCACGCAGCCCCTCTGATGCATCGTCAACCTCCCACGCTTCCTGAACTACTTCCCGGGAACCGATGGAACGCATCATGCCAAGAGCCAGCAGGCAGAACCGACGCACCTGAAATCGCTCGGGATCCGGAGAGTTTCGATCCTGAATACGACCATGCATCTGACTGACCATGTTTGCCTCGGGATTGTTTTCGTAGAGCAGACCGAGCGTCCACATTGCTGCACTACGGCGAATCAACACTCCCGGAACCGTCTTGGAGAATTGCTTCTTCAGGACCTCTTCAATTTCCTTCACACGCATAATTGCAAGGTACTGAAACAGAAACGCCTGCTTCATGCCATGCTCACGTTCAAATTCCGCAGGTTCATACAGCCAGGTTTCAGCATCCTGCGCCGCTTTCAGGACGGGAGTACGTACAGCGAGGTCCGGAAACAGGTGAATCAGCCACGCAGCACTGACCATGACCTCATCGCGCGGGTAGTTGAGCAGTTCCACAGCCAGCGCGGAAAACTCTGTCGTACGCATCTGGCCCAGCAGCACCAGACTCTGTTCGATGCCCTGCCAGTCGTCAGAATCAGCTTTCAACGCCTCTGCACACAACCCGACGATCTGTGGTTTCAGCTCTGCCTGTTCCTCAGAAACCGCCAGCAGCATACGGCGAGCCGTATTGCGGACTTCGAGGTGATAGTCGCTGATCAGTTCGTGCAGCCAGTTGACCCGCTCCGCAGCGGGAAAGTCCCGCATGACTCTGGCAGCCACGATCCGCACTGTCTTGTCCCCATGCTCGCGACCGACTGGAAGCAACGGCTGCAGGAGCGAACGATCGTGAGTGTAGACCGCTTCCCACGCCGCAGCCGCGACAGCATCTTCCGGGTCTTCGCAGAGCTGAATGAGAGTCTGCAGGCTGGCAGGCAGATCGCTGTTGAGCAGTGCCACGGCCAGTACTCGCTCAACCTGAGTTCTGTTCACAAATGTCTGCGCCAGTTGCCCCGTCTGCTCGGGACCAAGAACAACGGCTGCCTTCGCTGCCGCCATCCGACGCAGATAGTCCGCTCGGGAATCGGCCGCAATTTCAATCAGCCGATTCAACGCAGATGTCTCTCCCAGTGCGGCAAGTCCCTCACAGGCGAGCTGGAGTGAAGTTGCAGATGCATCCGCGTCGTTCAGACGCTCCAGCCACATGGCTACAGCAGGTGCGAATTTCCAGTCTCGCAGAGCCGGCTCGAGGATCACCCGCTCAGCATCAGATGCTGTTCTTGTAAACTCCAGCATGTCAGCCGCAAAGCTCTGCAGACCTCCTGCTGAGGCTGCCCGGTAGCATGCGGAGACAACGCGGCGACTGGTACGCTGTTGAATGGCGTATCGCAAAGCCGCTTCCGCAGCGGAGATATCAGCCAGACCTTCTCGCGCAAAACGGAACAGTTGCGTGGCCGCGACTTCCTGAATCTCTGCGTCGGTCGCTTCCTGCAGAACGCGGGCGGAATGCACCGGAAATCGTTTGTCCAGTTCACGAATTCTGATGGCATCCGTAATGTACGGCTCAAAGTACATCCGGTGGGGAAGTTCCATGTATCTGGAAATGTCGGCGACATCGATCGGGCCTGTAAAATGGCCCTGCGGAGAGAAATCCGCCGGGGCCCCGCCGATATCGCTGCCGACGAGGTCTGCAGCTGTCAGTACGACTTTCTCCGGCTCATCCGCTAAGACGTCCGCAGTCGCAAAAATGCCAGCGGAAAATGCCGCAGTCATCACAACACAGAGAACTCGCAGGGGAGACTGCCCACGCGGAACAATGACTCTTCCGAATGGCCCGGAGGCGAAGATTCTTATCATTTTATCGCTGCCTGACTCGCAGTTGCTCATGAACATTTCACCCTGGAACAGATTCATTCACTTTCTGAACACTGCCACGGTTCCGCTGACCGGCAGTGTCCAGTGAATGGACGAACCCTGAATTCTAAATTCGCTGGTGCACCTGTCAATCAGTGGACACCGCCGCCGTGCGCCACCCCTGTGCCACCCCTGTGTCGGCCTCATTCTTCACCAAGCACGTTCCTGCGAGCGCGCTCGTGCAAATCAACCGGGACTTCCTGGAGCAAACGCTGAACCAGGTCATCGGCGGTGATTCCCTGACTTGCCGCCGCAAAGTTGGTCATGATGCGATGACGCAGAACGGGCCCCGCGACAGCACGCACATCCTCTGTCGTGACATGCCCCCGTCCACGCAGCAACGCATGTGCTCGCGCTCCCAGTACCAGGTACTGTCCCGCACGCGGGCCAGCGCCCCAGGAAACCAGTTCCTTCACAAATGCGGGAGCCTGTTGTTCCTGCGGTCGAGTTGCACGCACCAGATCGCGAGCATAAACCAGAATATGGTCACCGCACGGAATTCTGCGAACTACATCCTGTAACAGACAGATCTGTTCACCGCTGAGGACCGGGCTGACAGAGGCCTGCTGACTTCCGGTAGTCTGTCGCAGAATCTCCAGTTCTTCAGCAGAACTGGGGTAGTCCACGATGATGTTGAACATGAAGCGATCCAGCTGGGCTTCCGGGAGCGGGTACGTTCCTTCCTGTTCGATTGGGTTCTGCGTGGCCAGAGTGAAGAAGGGGTCGGGCAATGACCATGTGCGAGCACCAACCGTTACCTGTCGCTCCTGCATCGCCTCCAGCAGTGCCGACTGCGTCTTCGGAGGCGTTCGGTTGATCTCGTCAGCCAACAGAACATTTGTAAACAGCGGCCCCTCCACGAACTGAAAGATACGCCGCCCCGTCTCAGGATCGTCCTGCAGTACGTCGGTGCCCGTCACATCGGAAGGCATCAGGTCCGGGGTAAACTGAATTCGCCGAAAATTGAGCTGCAGGATGGAAGCAACGGTGCTGCACAGCAATGTCTTGGCAAGACCGGGTACCCCCACCAGCAGACAATGAGCGCGGCAGAACAGGCCAATCAGCAACTGATCAATCACCAGGTCCTGCCCCACAATCACCCGGCCTATTTCCTTGCGCATCCGGGTGTAGGCCGTCTGCAGCTGCTGCACTGCCTGCTGCTCGTCGGCGGAGATTTCAGCAGCCACCGCTGGCGAAGCTGGCAAAGAACTGGCGGAGTCCGAAGGTGCGGTCTGTGTCATTGCGGAAATATTCGCCAATTGCGTCCGAATTGTGATGGATGCTGCAGCCGAGCCTGATTGAGTGATTCAGAATCAAGGAACCAATGCAACAAGTGCAACAAGGAACCAATGCCATGCCGGCACCCTGTTTGTTCAGACAATGCCAAACTATCTGACCGCCAAACTATCTGACTGCCAAACTATCTGACTGCCAAACTATCTGACT